>QIEW01000462.1 GCA_003230535.1 bacterium | reverse complement strand
AATTTTACTCTGACAGAATTTGATGATCTGGATGGCATCTTGAATAGCTCCCTCGGTATCTTCCAGGTCAAAGTAATCCTTTGGCGCCCCGCTGTCAAAACCATTAGGATAACGCGGCAGTATATAATACTTATCCAGCCGGTGAGCAACTTTTATTAGCTCGCCTGATGGCCGAATACTATCTGGCAATTGCTTTAATAACTTAGTTAGGGAATGCCCCCAGGCCTCAGCATGCAAGTATTGAAACAACCCCTTAACAGCTTTTTCCGCCGCCTGCTGCGAAATAAAACAGCCCCATTCATAGAAACCGTCTTTTAAAACGGATTGAGCAACTTCTAAGTCCCGCTCAGCCTGCGCCAACCAATCCTTGCTCCGCTCCGGCATCAGGTCTCCAGGTAGGAGTGGCAATAGAGGATATTGCCTCGGAAGACTTCCACCGTCTTCAGCTCATCCTCATCAAGCACATCTGCTAACTCAAATTGTCCGTCCAACTCCTTGACCTGTTTCAATTTGCCCATCAGCTTCTCATCATTAGGGTCTGCGATAGCGGCAGTCAAGCCCGCATGGATAGCCAGCGCCATATAAGTACGGTTCAGGATGCTTCTCATCTCTTCCGGTACGCCATTAGAGATATTACTTAACCCAACCACCGTCTTTAAGGGCGGATCGTTCAGGGATTTGAACACTTCGATAGTCCCCCATGGACTGATCCTGCATACCGTTGACCGGCACCACGATAGGGTCCAGATAAAGGTCGCCTAAGTCCAGGCCGAACTCCTGGGCGCCAGTCATGACATCCATCGCCAAGGCGCAACGCTGATCAGTATCCTTGGGCAGGCTCCTCTCCCCCAAAGCCAAACCGATGACAGCAGCATTATACTTGGCTGCCAGGGGGAAGATCGCTTCCATGCTCCCCCGGACAGCCGAGGTGGAATTGATGATGGCTTTCCCGCGATGGACAGCCAATCCGGCCTCAATGGCCGCCACATTCTTGGTATCCAAAGATAATGGGACATCCACAGCTTCCTGGATGACGGTTACCAGCCATTTCATTATTTCAGGGCCTGATTTACGGGCCGGGCCGATATTTACATCCAGATAGTCGGCGCCACCTTCCACCTGTGCTTTGGCCATCTCTTGGACTGGCTCCTTATCCCGCTCTTCAATAGCTTTGGCTATCCGTTTGGTGACGATATTTATTTTCTCTCCAATAATCAGCATATCTTCCCCCTTTATTTATCTTTGTATCAACTATATTGCCCCAAAAACTACTATTTAACTACATCAAATAAAGATTAGAACAAGCTAACGATAATTCCACTAACATACTATTATAAATGATGAATAATAGGGTAATCTATAACATAAACCACCTTTTCGTCAACATATTATTACAATTTAGTTCACAAGTCACGAAAAATGTGAGGAGATAAACTTAATGACTCACCTTACGCAAGGATTGACAATCTACCAAAACCATAAATTATTAACCGCGGAGGACACAGAGAGCGCGGAGGATAAACCAATTATTTT
>QIEW01000037.1 GCA_003230535.1 bacterium | reverse complement strand
CCGGTTTCGAACACGGGCCGTTAGCTCAGTTGGCAGAGCAGCTGACTCTTAATCAGCGGGTCGAAGGTTCGAATCCTTCACGGCCCACCATTTTTTTGAAAAAAGGCTTACAGCGTTTTCGCTTGTAGGTCTTTTTATTACCCAAATAACACCTGTTTTTTTATTCAATCCCTTCATACTAGAATAAATAAAAAAGTAAACAAATAGTTTACATATGTAAACTATTGGTTTACATTGTTGTTTATGCTCAAGACGTTCAAAAACAAAGGCCTGAAGGAATTGTTCGAAAAAGGGCAGAGCAGGAAGATTAATAAGCAGGAGCATGCCCGTTGTTTACGCCGTCTTGATGTTTTAGATGCAGCTACAAAACCTGAAGATCTGGATATGCCGGGTTTTAAATTCCATATCCTTAAAGGTAACCCAAAGCGCTACAGTATTTGGGTGACCGGCAACTACAGGATTACTTTTGAATGGGATGGCCAGGACGCTGTCCGAGTGGATTATGAAGATTACCACTAGAGGTGAAACCATGACCGAATACAATAGAGAGAAAAGACAAAGACAACCGACTCATCCAGGGGAAGTTCTACGAGAAGATATTCTGCCTGACCTCGGTATTTCTGTGACATCCTTCTCAGAAGGTATACACGTATCACGCCAGACCGTTCATAAAATACTTGCAGAAGAGAAAGGTATTACCCCGGCCATGGCATTGAAAATTGTTTGTCGGGAATGGTCCAGAGATCTGGCTCAGAATGCAGCAGAACTATGATTTATATCAGGCTGAAATTAGCCTGGCTGATGAGCTTGAGGATATCAGGGAGTGTTGTGGGTGAGTTGTATTTTTGGTTGTGGTGTAATCGTTAGTATCTGTGTTTTTCCACATTCAGCTCTTCCCACATCCAGCGGCTGTCGTACGGTTTTCCTCCCTGTTTGGCCGCTCGGCGAAACTCGCTGTTTTCCAGATGTTTAAGCCATTCTATGACCTTGGCCCGGTCCTTTTTCCTGCTCGCACATTGTCGTGGGGTTTTATCACCTAGCGCGGGAATGGGTTCGTCCAGGCATTTGCGGTAGTGTTGATCAAGATAATCCCCCATTATCTCGGCGGCTAATTCGGGGTCAATAGTATCTGTCGGCTCCATTCTGCCATTGCCCTGCTGCTGGGTTTCATTCTCTGATAGCAGTTGATCGGGAGTTTGAAGCTTGCTCAGTGGTGGGCCGATGAGGCCGTGCAAGAGCACCTCCAGCTCATCCTGTCCGCGTTGCGCCCGCTCTCGGGAATTGGTGGTCAGCTTCAGCACACCTGGTGACAATTCCAGCATGCCGCTTATCTGGCGTTGGTCCGCTTGAAATGTACCAATGGAAAGTCCTTCCTTTGCTTTATTTTTCTTCTTCTGCTGTGCCGGAAACCAGTTCCACGTGTGTTCGTCCGGATCGTCCCGCTCCCATTCAGTAGCGGCATCCAGCTTCGAGGCAATTTCCTCAAGCTGTTCGTCAAGAAAAGGAAAGCGGCTCTCGGTAAACTCCAGCGCTTCGCCTTCGAAGTTAACCATTTCAGGCAAAGGAGCATGCAGGGCTTCCAGAGTATGTGTGAGCCAGAT
>QIEW01000222.1 GCA_003230535.1 bacterium | reverse complement strand
AAGGCGCTGAATGCCCAAATCAAAACCAAAGAAAGGAAGCGATTAGGACTTTGCAGGCAAAAAACCGGACTTGAAAAAATTAAACCCCTTAATTTACAGGGAGTTACTATCCCACCAAATCAAACTTCCGTTTATGGATAGACAGTTTAAAATCCGAGGGCTAAAAATTCTGCCGGGCTGAGGATTTTTATCCCCTGATATTCTTTTAGGGGAAGGATGTGTTTGGTGTCGCCGGAGACGATAAAATCAGCTTTACCGCTTACGGCGCATTCCAAGATACGGTTATCAGAGTCCTTTTCTTTGATGATGGATAGCTTAACTTGGGGCTGGACTACCACAGCTATTTCTTGAATAGCCGTCAGCACAGCTTGTATTTCACCTTCAACCCAGTTGAATAGCCGCATTAGGACATTGGTCGTCTCATCCAGAATAAAAGGGGAGATGATTAATTTGATCACGCCCTCATTGGCCAGATTCAAAATTTTATCCGGGTTGCCGCCGAATAGAAGGGCTGATATAATCACATTGGTATCCAGCACCACCTTAAGCATTTATGACCTTGTCTTGTCTATTAGCCGTTCCACATCCTCCTCCCGAACCCCCAGTTCACGAGCCTTTTTCTGGCCGTATGCCTGGAGATTCCTCCACTTGGCGCTCCATAAGTATTGTCTCAACGCCTCACGTACCAGTTCCGATTGGTGCGAGATTCCTTTTTGGCCACTGTTTCGGCTTCTTTTGCCATTTCCGGCGGCAGGGATATGTTCCAGATGGCAGTAGTTCTTGGCATGGCTATTTCTCCTTTACTTAGTATTACTAAGTAATAGCATAACCATCAGTTAAAATAAAGTCAATAATTGGCGTAGTCAACTTATTTGTTCTGTTCGGTTAGAATATTTATTATAGGTGGGCAGTAGAAAATTAGGTCTATCTAAGCCTGTTTAAACAACCCAACATTTTCTCTTTATTTTCAAGAGGTTACAGAAAATGGCTTTTTGTGTCTAACCCGTTGTGTGTTGGTTCAGCGGGAAATGGACAATCGGCCAATCGAATTAAGCTAGTGTCACAATTATCACTGGCATTTGGCAGATAGGTTTTTTTAGGCATAAGAGGTCTATCAAACGATGAGTTTTTAAGGGGGCGCCGGACGTATCAGTCCCGCGCCCCATCCATCGTTATGATGAGCCTCACCGGATTATCCCTGGCGGGTTCCTCCTCAGGATTGCCCGCTTCCATATCATCCGGTAACATCAATTTAAACCTTCAAAATCATTTTGTCAATCCTTTATTAGTAATGGCTTTAGCAGTTTGACGACGGAGTTTACGCTCTTCTCTGGCCGCCTCCAGCCTCCGATCCCGTTCGGCAAATATCTCTTTTTCCCGGCTGACAAGTTTATCCTTGGGAGCAATATGCCCTATGGCGCTATGGAGCCGCTCGTTATTGTAGTGGTCAACAAACCCTTTAACCACTTCCCGGGCATCTTCCAGTGACAGCGGTGTTTTCGGGCGAATACACTCACTTTTCAAGGTCTTATGCCAACGTTCAATCTTGCCGTTGCTCTGGGGATAGAAAGGCGACGTCCTCACATGGGTCATCCCACAAATCGTAAATATTCGGTAAACCCGTTGGTCATAAAATCAAATTGTTAGGGAAGTTCTGAATCGTCTTTTCAAGGGTAGAAGCCATATAT
>QIEW01000285.1 GCA_003230535.1 bacterium | reverse complement strand
CCCATTGATTTGTAATGAAATTTGAGATTGCTTCGCTTCGCTCGCAATGACAAAAATCGGCGCTTTTTGACTTTTTACGAAACCATCTTATTCAAGCATTTTCATCTGGCGTAAATTGATTTATTGCATTTAGCCCGGATTACTTCCAGCATCCTCTCCACAACCTCGGCCACCCCCAACTCGCCGGAATCTATAATAATAGCATCCGGAGCTGGTTTGAGCGGCGCCAACAAGCGAGCGCTATCATTTCTATCCCGGGCACCCTGTTCCCTGGTAGTTTCTTCTAAGGTTACGGATGTTCCGGCCTTCAGTAACTCCCGGTAGCGGCGCTGGGCGCGCGCGAAGCATCCAGAAAGAATTTAAAATCAGCCGCCGGAAAGACCACCGTGCCAATGTCGCGTCCCTCCATGACCACCTTGCCCTGTTCTCCTAAGCGACGCTGCTGCTCCCACAAATACTCCCTCACCGGTGCATAGGCGGAATAGAGGGAAGAATATCTATTCATCTCAGGGTTCCGCAGTTCACCGGTAATATCCCGACCGGCTGCATAAGCCCTGAGATGTTCTCCGGCCAGCCGGAAGCAAAGGCCGGAAGTCTGCGCCACTGATGATACCGCCTTGGGTGTGTCCGGTAATACCCCCTGCTGGAGAGCCGCCCACGCTAGTGCCCGATACATCAGTCCGGTGTCGAGATAGATATAACCCAGCTTTCGGGCCAGCAGCTTAGCGGCGGTACTCTTCCCGGCTCCCGCCGGACCGTCGATGGCGATTACCCGCCTCTCCGTAAAATTATGACTCAAAATTCACTCCGCCTTATTCCTCCCCGATTAACTCAGCATCCTGTCCTCTTCCCACTTATCCAACCTGCTAGGAATTGTCAGCATCTGAGGAATTGGCTTTGGCGCTATTGATTAGGCTGTTGCCAACGTAAATATAATGCAGGCCGGAGATGATGGTTACACCTGCCGTAAGCCATATCAGAAAAGGAATGATCATCTGGGGCATGCTTTCCCACAACCCACTGATAAGGCAGGTAAACACCAACAAAAGCTGTGCAAATGTGGCGAGCTTACCCCACAAGGTGGGCGTAATCTTTAAATGGCCGTTAATAACGTAGATTATTGCCGAACCGAGAACAATTATCAAGTCTCGGCTAATTACTACCACCGCCAGCCAGATGGGTAATCGCTTCAAGACAACCAACAAAATATACGAGGTTGTAAGCAGCAGTTTATCAGCCATCGGGTCCAGAAATGTCCCCAATTCAGTCCTCTGGTTTAAGGAACGGGCGATAAAACCATCCAGAACATCGGTCGCACCGGCTAAACAAAAAAGAGAAAAAGCCCACCCCTGATACCCGTAGATAAGTAAAATTGTAAATATTGGAATAAGTAATATCCGGGAAATGGTAAGCCAATTAGGCCAGCTTAAATATTTCTTCATTAATGATCTTTATGGCTGAAGGGTTACATAGTATCCGTATTCTCCGCGCTGTACGAGTAGCAGCACACTGTCTTTGACCTGAGCCGCCCAAATGGCTTTTCGGTAACTTTCCAGGCCGGTAATGGTCTGATTATTAATCTGCCGGATTATATCCCCCCGCCTGATACCAATATTGTAGGCCGGGCCGCCGTTTTTTACCCGTTTGACCGCCACCCCCATATGGCTGGCAAGTCTACCGGATAATCTGATGCTGCCTACCTCAATCCCTAACCAATGATAAGCTAACTCATCAGCAGCCTTCAGAGGAAACTCGCCTGCTATTATATTCACTTTCCTCTAAACAAACCTAAAGAGATTTTGTCTTTGGAAGTAAAACCGGAAAGATTAGCCTGATAATCCCGCTTAGATTTAATCTTTTTCCCGTTTAATGAAACAATTATGTCTCCGGGTTTTACCCCAACCGGTAAGGCAGGGCCATATCCCACAACTTTAGTCACCAGCGCTCCTTCGGCGGAAGTATAACCGAAGTATTTAGCCAGTTCTCGAGTAAGATCCTGAACAAACAATCCCAACCAGGCAGCTTGCACCTCGCCGAACTTAATCAGATCATCTACAATCCGTTTAGCCCGATCAATAGGAATGGCAAAACCTATCCCCTGAGCTTTCTGGTAGATGGCGGAATTAATCCCGATCAGCTCTCCGGCAATATTTAATAACGGGCCGCCGCTATTACCCGGATTGATGGAAGCATCCGTCTGAATAAAATCATTGTAAACCCGATTTCTTTCAACCTTG
>QIEW01000159.1 GCA_003230535.1 bacterium | reverse complement strand
CCGGCGATCTGGAAAAAGTCCTGAAATCAGACCCTTCACTGGCCGCCGGGGTGAACACCTGGGACGGGGCTATAACGTGTGAACCGGTAGCTGAGGGAGTACTGGGGACATATCGGCCGCTTATGGGTCTGATATAGGGAGAAGGAAAGAGGGAGGAGGGCGTGGGGTTTGAACCACGGAGGCACGGAGGACACGGAGAAATTCCAAGGCTTGGGTTTCATCTGAGGAGATAAGAGCTTTCACCACAGGGTTTCACAAGTAAGGGGGTAGGGGAGTAACGGGGTATGGGTGTTTAATCCCCTCCCCTGGCGGGAGGGGAACATAAGGGGAGGGGGTAATATAGTCATTGCGAGGGCTCTGAGCTTGGTCGAGGGGTGAAGCAATCCTGCGGCTCGCAAATCTTGAATTAAATAGTCGTTGACTGGATAGACAAAATGTTTGCAAATTCAGGTGAAAGCGCCAAATAACCCAAAAGTTCAAAGGTCAAGAGATACGTCCCCCAAGTTTTCTATGAGGATAACGTTATCAGATAAGAAAAAGCAGGAAACAAAACCCTGCTATATGGATAACTTTTGCCGTTGACGAGGTGCCACTTAATGGGGGACGGTCCCGAGGCTTTCTTCGTAGTTGACAATATGGACTCGTAAAGTTTACAATATAGCCCGTATAAGTTGACAATATGATTGCATTATGTTGTCAAAGGCGTTATCTTGGGTTTACTATAAAGCTTCATTATGTTGACAATATGCATGGAGGTTGTTTCAAATGACAGGTGTTAGAAGCAGGGGACAGAACATACGGCATTTTATATTGAAAAATGTGGAAAAACACCCAAATGATATTAGTAGTAAAACAGCAAAACGTTTCAGTATTAGCCGGCAGGCTGTCAATAAACATATAAAAAGCCTTGTAGATGAGAATGCGCTTAATCTAACAGGTAAAACACGAAACCGCTCTTATCGACTTAGCCCCATATCGGAATTGAGTAAGCAATACGAGATCACTGCCGAAATCGCGGAAGATGTAGTTTGGAGAACGGATATCCTTCCAGCACTCGGTAAAATGCCTGATAACGTTATTGATATTTGGCATTATGGATTTACTGAGATGTTTAATAATTGCATAGACCACTCCGGTGGGTCAGGAATATTTGTATGGATTAAAAAAACTGCTGTAAATACCGAAATAGGAGTACTGGATGATGGGGTTGGTATATTCAAAAAAATCCAAGCAGAATTGAATTTACTAGATGAGCGCCATGCTATTCTTGAATTGGCCAAAGGTAAGCTTACAACAGATCCAAGTCGTCACACTGGTGAGGGGATTTTTTTTACATCAAGGATGTTTGATGACTTCGATATTCTTTCTGGTGGCACACATTTTTCCCACAAATTCGGTGATGCGGAAGATTGGATTTTGGAAAGGAACAAGTTTCTGTCGGAAACGTATGTATGGATGAAGTTAGGTAACCACACTGCACGAACAACAAAAAAGATATTCGATAAATATTCATCAGGGGAAGAATATGGTTTTAACAAGACCGTTGTACCCGTAAA
>QIEW01000009.1 GCA_003230535.1 bacterium | reverse complement strand
GCCTGCCGACCAAGATAAGAAAACAATATCATATTCCTTTTTTTTACTATGATGGGGATATGCCTTGGAGTCTCCCGGAATTTGCAGACGAGGCGGAAGGACGCAAAATGTATTCTGGGGCTGACCTCACAGAATATGATGGTTTTATGGGCAATTCCGAGGGAGGAGTAAAGGAACTGTTAAAGCTTGGGGCCAAAAAGGTTAAGGCGGTTTTTACCAGTATAGATCCAGGGCTTTTTTTCCCTTTATCGGTTTCCCCGGATAAACAAGATATAGATGTATTCTACTATGGCAGGGGTTATAAATACCGGCGGGAATGGATGGAAAAAATGCTTACGACTGCCAGCCGGGAGATGCCTGGGTATCGTTTTGTCTTGGCGGGCGGCGCTTATGAGGGACTGGATGTAAGCCGGATAGAGCAGGCCCATGACTTGCCGGTAACCGCTATTCGCGATTTTTGTAGCCGGAGCAAGATAAATGTCAACATCCCCCGTTCTCCTCATGCATCGGTATATGCCTCCGCCACCTCGCGTATCTTTGAGCTGGCGGCTATGGGGTGCTGTATTGTCTCCCGGCCTTACAATGGTTTAGAGCGATGGTTTGAGGTAGGAAAGGAGGTAATTGTAGTGCATAACCTGGATGAGGCGGTCCAGACTTACCAGGAATTGATCTCCCACCCCAAACTGCGCGCCTCTATGGGGCAATTGGCCCGACAGCGCGTCTTAGCCGAACATACCTCCCGGCGCCGGACCGGAGAATTAATAGAATTTGTCAGAAGTTAACAATTGGCGGTCGGCAATCATCAGTCAACATGTGCCTAACGGTTACCGACCAGTGTAGCGTTATCGTAAGTTTTTGGGATTATGTAGGAGCGCCGTCCTGGGCGCGATTTGGCGGCGTTTGAACGTTATTTCGCGGACCAAGATGGCGGCTCCTGCAAAGAACAAACCCGTCAGGGCCTGGAGCCATTAACACGGCCAATTCGTAAAAAGTCGGTGAAGCTGGAAAAACTGTCTATATGTAGTATGATAACAAGCACAATGGCACTCTATGTTGTAGCGAGCAAGAGTAAATTTTACTTTTTACGAGTTTATCAATATTTAGTAGTAGTTAGTTAGTATGGCCGAACAAGGCGTAAGCCGGTTCCGCCTATCCTAGCGCGCATGTTATTGGCGGTTCCGCTTCGCTTGAACCGCCCTCCTCCTCCTTTGCTTTATTAAGGAGAAGCATACAATTATATATTATTCGATCCATAATCTTAATTATTTACAAAATGGTGTACTAGTTGGTTGGTTGGGAACTTACAATAACCGCTACCTTACAGCTTGAGATAAGGATCTATGTTTTTACAAAAAGTACTGGAGAACAAAAGAGAGGAGTTGGAATACGCCAAATCCCGCTTGCCTTTCCCAGAGTTGCGAGCAAGATGCCAGGATCTGCCGCCCACCCATGATTTTCGCGCTTCCTTAACACATAATGATCCACAGACCAGGATCATCGCCGAGCTAAAACATGCCTCGCCCTCAAAAGGTGTGTTGCGCGCCTCTTTCGATCCGGTCTCTATTGCTCGTATATATCAAGCTCACGGGGCGGCGGCTGTATCTGTGCTTACCGAGCGGAAATACTTCTTAGGCTCTCTGGAATACTTAAAAGCGGTGCGGGAGGTTATTAGCTTACCTGTCCTGCGAAAGGATTTTATTTTTGATCCTTATCAATTGTATGAGGCGCGGGTTTATGGCGCCGATGCGGTGTTATTGATTTGTGCTTTGTTGTCTCAGGCCCAATTGGAAGATCTCTA
>QIEW01000341.1 GCA_003230535.1 bacterium | reverse complement strand
AAAGATCGGAAGGGGATCTGTTTTTGGGCTGTATGCAAGAACCTCACCGGAAAATACAGATTCTTGTCATTCCCGTGCAAACGTGAATCCAGTATTTTCAGATAGTTAGAATCAGGATGGATTTCCGCTTTCGCGGGAATGACGACTATTTACGAGACCATCAATAATCCTATGAGAAAGGAAATAAACAAGATGCGGAAGGGGAGAAAATTGTTTTTTTACGTAGTATTAGCAGTACTGTGCGCTGCTTCCCGTTTAGTCTTTGCCGGAGAACCAGGGCCATACCAGAGCTTATTGGATAAACTCACGGAAAAGGGAGTTTTGAGTGATACTGAACGTCAGGATCTCTTGACGGAAGCCTCTGATGAGAAAAAGCATAAACTCCCCAAAGTCAAGGTTAGCGGCTATCTCCAGGTGCGCTATACAGCCACCCAAGACGATGCACGGGTGGAGGATGATCATTATCTGGATGACCGCTATACCGACCTCAACGGCTTTGCCGTGCGCCGCGGAAGGCTGACCTTTTCCGGGAATATCATGGCGGATTTAGGCTTCAAGCTCTCCGGTGACTTCTCCACCGCAAACGACTATAAAAATAAGGATACAAAATTTTCCTTAAAAGACGCTTATGTGAGTTATAATCGTTGCTCCTACGGACAACTGAAAGCTGGGCAGTTCAAGGTACCATTCGGCCGCGAGTGGACCACTTCCAGCAGCTTGATACTGACTCCCAATCGGGCATTGGTCGTCAATGCCTTAAGTCCCAACCGGGATATCGGTATTGAGTTATCAGGCAAGCCGTTCAACCAGATGCTCTACTATGCCTTGGGGATTTTCAACGGCGCGGGGAACAATCGCGGGAACAATAACGACCAGACCATGTTTGTGGGACGCCTGGCGGGGAGCTCCCCCAAGGATTTTGCTTTGGGAGGAGAACCCTTTCTGTTTTCCCTGGGGGGCAGCTTGCTGCATAACCAGGTAGAGGAGGGTTACAAGTACAGCTTTTTATTCTCTTGTTCAGTAGGTTCGATTTTGGGTGCATGTCTTGACATGTACCTATTATAACATATCACAATGAACTAATGCAATTAAGCACTAGATCGGAACTCCTCCGGTGAGGATATCACTAAGGACGGTTTCTATGTCCAGGGAGCCTATTTTATCCTTCCCAAAACCATCCAGGCGGTGGTCAAGTATGAAGAGTATGATGCTGATACCGATGTGGCGGACAATCATGATAAAGCCTGGACTACGCTGGGGCTGAATTACTACTTCAAGGGCCATTATGCTAAGCTGGCCCTAAACTATATCCTAAAGGACGAATCCGGCCAGCACCTGCACGATAATACTTTCCTCACTCAGTTTCAGGTGAAGTTTTAATCTCCATGCCGGCCGGAAAATGGAAGCGCCTCCTGTGGAACTCCCACCGGCGAGGTGGAGATTTGCTAAAAACCATGATTCGTAAGTCGGGTAATCCTGATAAAAGAATGCGTTGGCAGATAGTGTATACGGTTGCAGCAGATCCCCGTGATCCAACAACAATCGCTTTACAGCCAGGCTGCTGTAAGTGCCTGGTTAGTAATGCTGTTCGTGAATATAATCGTCTTGCTTCCAGCAGGATTTTAGCGGTTTCGGCAAAGGGAAAAACCGCGGCAACTTTTATCTTTCTTACGAAGAGGAAGTGAAGTTTCTCTCGAAGTTTGTTATACTAGCATGCTTTAATAATTTGGAAATTTAATGTTATAAGAGTTTTAAGTTGTTCGTAATATTCTTCGATGTTTCTAAAGAAATCAT
>QIEW01000101.1 GCA_003230535.1 bacterium | reverse complement strand
TTCGTGATTATTCAAAATATCTACCTAACACATTATATACACTTCTCCATAAAATACAACTCCTCTCCCTCAACTTTTTGAGAAGTTACCCTTTGTCGGCCACCGGCGTTTGATCAGATACGCAAACAGGCCAATAATAGCCCCAATTACCAGTATAAAGATATTCCGAACAGTTGGTGCCGAAATATGGCTAAGCAGCTCAGTCATCTAGTGACCCCACTTGCTGGTTAATTCAAATTCCATTCTTTACGAAATGCAGCTTCCATATCACGAGCACCATGTACTACTGCAAGTATTTCAACATCTTCTTTGGCTTCCACAATTCTATATACAATCCGGTAATTTCGGTAAATGACTTCTCGAAAACTATAACCCTCAAGCTCTGGCACTAGGCGACCACACCGCGGCATTATCTCAAGCTTCTCCGTTGCTGCAATAAGCGATTTTATAAAACAAGTCGCATATATTTTTGAATCTTTGGCAATGTAATCATGGATTGCATGCAGGTTACTGCTGGCCTTTGCCGTCCATCTTATTTTGCCCATTGATCAACCTTTTCAAGGAGTTCCTCGGTGGTCAATAATCTTTTAGCTTCAGCATCTTGAAGTCCTTCCAGAACCTGCGCCACAAAATTTATTTCATACATTATATCTTCCCAGGAACATCCATCAGGTAGCCGCTTTATAGTTTCAATGGTGGCTTCTTTGAGTAAATCCATTTAATAACACCCCCTTCTACAATTTGGAGACCAATCCTCAAGGCCAAAGCAATCTCAAACGTCATAGTTATTTTTACGAAGATGGCTAAACTTTCTCACCAGTAAGATATGGTCAGAATTGCTTTTTTATTTCCCCTAAAAATTCCTCCGCCAAGCAGACAAGTTCAGCCGCCTCATTGAAGGAAAGCTCCACCAGTTCCTTGTAATCACCTTCCTGTCTTGCCCCAAACGCTCCATGCAGTATTTTTGAGCAACGCTTATCAAGCTTCCCCGACCGGATAAACTCTTTATCAAATGTAGAAATTATGGCAGTGTGCTTGGAGGTTTTCAGGTTTATATCGGATTTCAAAAAGAGAGCTAATACCACCGCATAGAACATGGAATAGTAAGCCCGGTTTATAATAGACCTGGGGTTCAATCCCTCTTGGAGCATCTTTTGGGCATCAGCCAGTGTTTCCTCAGCCTGAGTCAGACGATAGGTAAAGAGAGTCTCTTTATCTGTCATACCGGTATTCCTTCCTCCACGATGTTCTTTACGATAGGTGACGACCTCAGGGCGGTGTTTTCTAACTCATGCCTGGTAAAGATGAGCGGTGAGATAAGGATCAGGTGCTCAAAGCCAACTTCCCAGACAATTTCAGAAATCTTTTTCTTCAATGCCTTGTCCACCGACTCTATCTCCAGAAACACGTCCATGTCCGAGTATTCCTCTTCATCCCCGCGTGCCCGGGAACCGAACACCCTAAAATCAATTACCTGAGCAATCGCCGACAATTTCTCTTTCA
>QIEW01000034.1 GCA_003230535.1 bacterium | reverse complement strand
ATCAGGCGATCTTTTTGCGTTCCACCACTCTCCTGCCTGGTTTAGCGCCTTGGGAGTAGTCTTTGAAGGGCACAGGCCGCCGCATTTTATCTAGTTCCCCTAGTTTTTCCAGGCGCTGATAAATCTTCACCCAGGCGCAGTCCCGCTCCTGATCCAGCTCACATTTGCCGTTTTCGGCGCCGCCGCATTGTCCGGTCAGCAATCCTTTAGCACAGTTGGTCACCGGACAGATTCCGCCGGTTTCGTTCAGGATACATGACCCGCAGAGGGAACAGCGCTCCACAAATCGGCCAAACCGCTCGATATTCCCCAGAAACAGGGTATCAGTGGCGGTATAGACGGGAAGTTCGCTGATCTCCGCCAGGCTCTGCACACCCGCCCCGCAGGAGAACACCAATATCGCCTGCGCCTGAGCTACCTCCGCCTTATGCTTTCTCAGTTCCCTTTTCATATCCAGGAGGTGGCAGACCTCCTGTCCAATCACATATCCAGTCACCTGTTTTCCCTCGGCCTCCAGCTTGGACCGGGCTTCTTTCACCTCATTTTCTCCACCGGCGAGGCATACGGTGGCGCATGACCCGCAACCCACTAAAAACAGCTTATCTTTACCATCCAGGCAAGCTGTTAGCTCATCCCACGGTTTCTGTCTGCTGATAATCACAGGACAATCCTCCTTTCTTACCCGAAATTATTCGGGATCATAAACACGCTCGGAGCTGGTCGCTTCCATAGCGGGTCTTATAGTAATAGAAAACTTAAATCACAGAAGTCACTAATTTGGCGTAAAATTAACGCGGCTTTGTTTTCTTAATGGTGATCTTCATAATCTCATCCCCCGGACGCAGCTCCTGTAATATGTCCAGCCCTTCCCTTACCTGCCCTACCACCAAGTGTCGGCCATCCAGCTTGGGGACATTATCCAAACAAAGATAGAAACGGCTGCTCAAGTTCTCACGCTCCCAAGGGAGTCCCAGCGCTCCCCGAATATGCGGCAGTCCGCCTAAACGTTCATCGGTTGCTTTTTGGTAGGGCTCGTTAATTTTCGGCTGCCCGGACGCCTGGATCACAAAATTTTCGGCATAACGTTGGAAGCTAACCCCGTCGTTATAAACTCCTTTGCGTACCCAGTCCAAAAGCAATCCTACCCCTTCCGGGGCTTTCTCCGTGAAGAGTTCCATTGTTATTTCACCTTTCCGGGTAATTAAAACAAGCTGGGGGTTATCGGCCAGTTTTTTCTCTTGTGCTCCCGCCAGTGGCTGGAGCGCGGTTATAGAAACCGGAACTACTGCCATCAAAACGATATATCGTATTAGGTATCTCATGTTCATATTTCCAAAGGCGAATATAGTTTTCCTTCTATATTACACCAAATTCCGGTGCGGTTCACCTTAATATAAGGCAGCTCCTCTTCGGGGATCAGATAAAGTTTGCGCATAACCTCTGTCGGCTTCATCGGGGAGGAGAGGGTCATTTCCCAGAGAACCTGATCGCCGTTATTGACGGCCTTGTTTTTCTGTAAGGCAACCGCAAATTTAAGTATATCAGGTCTGATATTCTTCTCCTTATATTTACCGGTTCGATGCTTTTTGTATCGGATAATTATATCCGGTTGAGCTAAAA
>QIEW01000455.1 GCA_003230535.1 bacterium | reverse complement strand
GCGAAGGATTTGAAGAGGTGGTCCAAAAATGCCCCGTACCGGTGGTGATTGCGGGGGGCAAGAAAATACCGGAACGCGACGCCTTGCAGCTGGCCTATAATGCCGTCCAACATGGAGCGGTGGGGGTTGACATGGGAAGAAACATTTTTCAGTCCGACCATCCGGTGGGAATGATCAAAGCCGTCCGGTCGATTGTCCACGAGAATGCTGCCGTAGATCAGGCTTTCGAGCTATACAACACAGTCAAACACGCCGGTGAATAATCTTTATGCTGATAGCTAAGTAGCTAAGTATTATAATAACAATGACATCAGGTTAGAAGATGTCCCCGTGCCCCGGATCGGCCCCGGTGAGCTGCTGCTAAAGGTAGTCGCCAGCGGGATCTGCGGCACGGATGTGCTGGAGTGGTATCGCCTTCCCAAAGCTCCGCGAGTGCTAGGCCATGAGGTAACCGGCGATATTGTGGCTGTCGGCGACGGGGTGGTGCGCTACCAGGCGGGGGATCGGGCGTTTGTCTCCCATCATGTTCCCTGCAATAGCTGTTCGTACTGCCTGAAAGGTTACCATACCGCCTGCCATACGCTCCGGACGACGAACTTTGATCCCGGAGGATTTGCCGAATATATCCGGGCGCCGCAGATTAATGTGGAGCGGGGGGTCTATCTCCTGCCTCCTGATCTATCTTATGAGGAAGGAACGTTCATTGAACCTCTGGGCTGCTGCCTCCGCGGACAAAGATTGGCTAATATTCAGCCGGGCGACTGCGTGTTGATTATCGGCAGCGGCATTTCCGGGCTTCTCCATATTAGATTGGCCCGAGCCCGGGGAGCAGGGTCTATCATAGCCACAGATATCGATGAGGCAAGATTGCAGTCTGCCAGGAGATCAGGCGCAGACGAGGTAATCCACGCTACCGAGGATGTTCCGGCCCGTGTTCGTCAGATAAACGACCATAGGCCGGCGGATAGGGTAATTATCTGCACCGGAGCCCTCCCCGCCATTAGACAGGCGCTGCGGTCGGTGGATAACGGCGGCAGAGCGCTGTTTTTTGCCGTCCCGGAGCCGGGGGTGGAGGTCTCTATTCCGATTACTGACTTTTGGCGTCGCGAGGTAACGGTGCTGACCTCATACGGGGCTGCTCCAGATCTGGAAGCGGCGCTGGAGCTTCTGCGGACGCATCAAATAAAGGTAGCCGATCTGATCACCCATCGCTTAAGCCTGAGAGATATCGCCTATGGGTTTCAGTTGGTCGCCCACCCCCAAAACTCCCTGAAAGTAATTATCGAACCCCATCATTAATCCGGCATACTATTTTTACGCCAAACGCGGCTTATACCGAACCGCTTTCAAACAAGAACTTAGCGACCTTACGGTGCGGACTTTCAGACATACAAACTGTCATTTTGTGCAGTCAGGTCCTCAGACCTGACTGCGGTTTTTTAGGTGGTGGCAGGTTCAGGAAACCTGCCGCTCATTCAGCCTGTCGGGTTTGAGAACCCGACAGCACACAAAACATCTCGAGAGCTACTTGGTATAAACCCTGGAGAAAGGAACAAAGCGGCCGCGGAGCGGCAATAGAACCGCCAGCGTTTAGGTTTGCCTAATATCATAGTAAATTAGCCGGCATTAGTCTTTATAATTTCCTATAGGTGAACAAAGATAGGTATGATTATTGCGATGAGCTTGGTATCCGCCTTTATGCCAAGCTAAAGATAGCTGATAGCAACAAAAACTCCACAAACTCCCGCTATGGAAGCGACCAACGGGAGCGTGTTTATGATCCCGAACTATTCGGGTTAAAGATTAAGTTCTTTCCTTATAGGTTTCGGTATGGTGGCTCTCTCTTTATTCAAGATAAGACTAACCGCCTTCCCTCCTCTATCCTCTACTCTAGCGATAGAATTAGCCGCCTCCTCTACCGTGTCCTTTTCAGCTTCTACCAGCATTACCACACCGTCTGCCGCAAGGGAGAGATGAATAGTATCGGGAGAAGATACAGGAGGGGTATCGACGATTATAATATCAAAATGCTCTTTACATTTATCAAAGAGCCTGATAATTTTCTCATTCCACAAAATATAGTTTTTATCTTCCCCGACCCCGCCTCCAGTAATGACGCAGAGATTCGTAGCGCACTTTTTAATTATATCTTTGGAGATGCCTGAATTAAGGTATTCGATCAATCCGTTTGTATTTTCTATCCCCAGCAGCGATGCCAGCACAGGTTCTTCCAGGACGCCTTCTATTAACAACACCTTTATCCCCAACTCAGCCATATTCTTACAGAGCCCCAGGGCAAGCGTTGTCTTCCCGCATTTGGGAGAGATACCGCTCAGAAGATAGACTTTCTCCTCCCTTTGC
>QIEW01000050.1 GCA_003230535.1 bacterium | reverse complement strand
GAAGTAAGCTGCCGCCTCTCCCAAAAATGACAAAATGTCCCTTGGCTATTGCCTGAAATAGACCTAATACATGGGTGTCACCGGGACCGTAAACAAATTCAGGCCGCAGCACAGTCACCGGAATCCCTTGTTTTTGGTAAGCTTCCAGCGCCAGCTTTTCGGCCTCGGTTTTGGTGGTCTCATATATGTTAGAAGGCGCATAGGGTCGGCTCTCATCCGCCGGTTGATTGGCTATCGGCCCTTGTACTCCGGCGCTGCCACAATGGACAAAGCGCTTGAGGCCGGATACCCTGGAAGCAACCTCCAGCATATGCTTTGTTCCACGGCAATTCAGCCTCCAGTATAGCTCATCATCTGCCCCATGTTGACCCAGCATCCCTGCCAGATGATAGATTACATCAATACCCTCAGCCACTCCCGTAAGCGTCTCCGGCTCAGTTACATCCGCTTCTACTATTTCCAATGCCGAGTTTTCCGGCAGGATTTTAGCGGCTCTCTCTTTACTTCGGGTAAGCGCCCGGACATGGTGTCCAGCCCGAAGCAGAGCCTCTACCAATGCCCGCCCCAAAAAACCGGTTGCCCCAGTAACTAAAATTCGCAAGGAAACTCCTTATCCCGGATTATTCATAAATCCATGGCAAACATTAATGATGTTATTTGAATACAGCTACTTACTACTTACAAAGTAACGGTCAAAAAACAAAATGTTCATACAAATTACCGAAAACTCCCGCTGTGGAAGCGACCAACGGGAGCGTGTTTATGATCCCGAATTATTCGGGTTATGGTTTTGCCGCGATAAGAACTCATCCAAAGACAAAATCGGATGTAATTTTACTCAACAGTTTAAGGTTACATAACATACTGGTATAACAAGGATTACTGTGGGTGCAAAAGCAGCGCTCATCCTTGATTTGTTTTCTGATTTTAGCCGCTTGCGGGCTGGAAAACAAACGAGGGAAGTTATAATCATACTCCCGCAGGTTTCCCAGCACATCCGCGCGGGTGCAGCATTCCCATACCTTCCCGGTGGCTGAAATTTGGCAGGAAGCAATCCCTGCATAGCACGGGATTACCTCCTTCTGCTGCCGTAATACCTGTTCAAGGGTCTTAAAATAAGCGCTGCGTAAAGCCTCGCGCAAGCCGACCACTCCCTTACTTACCGTCATTCGCTTTTGCAAGAACGTTTTTAGGATGGGCAGAAACTCATCCGCGGTCGGCAGAAATCCCTTTTCCAGGTTTTTCAACTCCTGACGATATTCGGCAATCTCAATAGAATAATCGTCCGGTTTAAGTTCATTTAAGACATAATCAAATAAGTGTTCAGCATGGGTTAAATTGTGACGGGAGATTATACTGTAAGCGCCTACAAAAAAGTTGGGATATTTTTTCTGCAACAGACACAAGTTATGATAGGTCTGAAGGGTGTGTTTAAAGTTGTTCTCAGAGCCTCGGAGATGATCCTGCTCATCCCCTATCCCGTCTATGGAAATATTGGTAATCAGGGTTGTTCCATGTTGTTTACAGAGAGATAAAATCTGCTCTACTCTATCGCAGACCAGCTTTGGCAGACTGCCGCTGGTGGGAATATTTATAATGTTGGGTTGATTTATCTTAATGACAGCTTCGCAAATATCAACCAAGTCCTTCCGTAGGAACTGATTTCCACCGGTAAGAGTAATCCAGTGAGGGGCTTTGCCAAGGCTTGTAAAGATAGCTTTCCATTCCTCCAGGGAAAGCTCCTCCAACTTATCGCCTTTCTGCCAAACATCACAGGTCAAGCAACGCGAATCACAACGAAAGGTGAGAGAAAAGGTGTAACTCAAAGGCAATCCGCGGGGAATTCCCCATTGACGAAAAGGGATATAGCCTAACAAACGTGGAAGTATTTTAA
>QIEW01000353.1 GCA_003230535.1 bacterium | reverse complement strand
AATATTATTGACTCTGTTTAACGGCATGCCCGCCGAACTCTTGTCTTAAGGCGGCAATAACCTTGGCGCCAAAAGACTCTTGTTGACGTGAACGAAAACGTTGCAGCAAGGAAAGCGTGATGACCGGCGCCGGCACATCTTGTTCAATAGCCTCGGCGACCGTCCAGCGGCCCTCTCCGGAATCCTCCACGTAACCTTCTATCTCCCGAAGGTGGGCGTCATTTTTAAAAACGTCCTCAGCCAGTTCAAGCAGCCAAGAGCGGATGACGCTCCCCTGGTTCCAAAGATGAGAAATCCCGGCCAGGTCTAAATTGAATTCCTTCTTGGCTTCCAGCAGCTCAAATCCTTCGGCATAAGCCTGGAGAAGGGCGTACTCAATTCCATTATGGATCATCTTTACAAAATGACCGGCGCCGCTTTTCCCCACGCAGGCGTATCCATCCTGCGGAGCCAGAGTCTTAAATATCGGTTCCAAATAGCTAAACGCTTCCCTCTGTCCGCCGATCATAAGGCAATAACCCTCAGCCAGCCCCCAGATTCCGCCGCTTGTTCCCACGTCTAAAAACGAAATTCCTTTCTTTTTAAGAAATTCCGCTCTCCTGATGGAATCTTTATAATATGAGTTGCCGCCGTCTATCAGGATATCGTCTTCTGATAGAAGAGAAGCCAATAAGTTAGCGGTATCCTCGGTAGCCTCCCCGGCGGGAACCATAAGCCATACAGCTCTGGGAGGAGTTAATCGGCTTACCATATCGGCCAGCGACTTCGCACTTTCCGCGCCCTTCTCTTGGGCCGCCTTCCTGGAACGTTCAGTCCTGGCAAAGGTAATTGTCTGATGAGAGCCCCCTATCAGCCGTTCCACCATACTCAAACCCATTTTCCCCAGGCCCACAAACCCGATCCTCATTTTGCCCCCTCTTATAAAGCAAACATTATAATATTAGTAACATAATGAACAAAGTACCTTGCGGGTTTAAATCCCCCCTGTCGACATTTCCAAAGGGCGCTTAAACAGCTCGATATGTTATTTCAATAGGTTACATTGCTTAACTCGCAGACAATCTCAAAATCTTTTGTTCCCAACATTTATTAATCGGTATTATATATTACCATTATATAGTATATAATCCCATCTGTTGCTCATGTCAAGTATAATTTAAACGTATAGGAATTTCCTTTTTTTGGTCCAATAAAACAAATAGATTTCTCAAACCCGACAGGCTGAATGAGTGGCAGGTTTGAGAACCTGCCACCACCTAACCTAAAAAGTCCGCACCGAAGGTGCGCTAAGTTCTGGGTTAGTCCAGGGACAGCTTCATACTAATTTGGGGCCCAAAGCAGTACGGGAGCAGGTCAAGCTACCTGATAAGTTAACCTTGGGCGAGCTAGAGACATTACGCGAAATTTCCAAAGATTACCTGAGACTGAATTTTAATTGTTTCCTTACCAAGGCATTTAAATAAACGATTACAAGCACAAATGAACTGCTTGTGGCAATGGCCGCTCCATATATCCCCCAAATAGGAATCATAATAGTATTTAGAATAATATTTGAACCCACTACCATCACATTTAACATTGTATAATATTCAGGCAGACCCGCTTGAATCATAATTCCCTTAAAAGGAATATAGC
>QIEW01000108.1 GCA_003230535.1 bacterium | reverse complement strand
CTGGATTTTAGGCAACCTGGGGGCGGAAGTGCCGCTGCATTTCTCTCGTTTCTGGCCGATGTATAAGTTGAAAAACCTCCCTCCAACGCCGCTGGAGATTCTTACGCAAGCCAGAGAGATAGCCATGGGGAAGGGGATATATTATGTCTATGCCGGAAATGTTCCCGGTCACCCGGGCAACAATACTTTCTGCCCCAAATGCAAGCAGATGGTCATCGGTCGCCGGGGGTTCTGGGTCACTCACTATAGGATAGCAGATGGATGTTGCAGCCAATGCGGATTTAAAATCGCCGGTATCTGTGATTAATACTAAGTTTAAGTTGTCATCAAACAGGTAATAATTAATGCAGAGGGGAATAATCTGGGAAAAACTTTAGAACATGAATTATTCAAACCCGACAGCCTGAATGAGTGGCAGGTTTCCTGAACCTGCCACCACCTAAACAACCTTAGAACCTGAATTATTCACCGCAGAGGACGCAAAAAGCGCAGAGAGTTCTTGAATTTATTGATATTCAGGGCTTTTCCAGAACACACATATAAAATTTGTTGAGAAATAAATATTTCTCTCTCCGTGTCCTCTGCGTCCTCAGCGGTAAGTTTCCTTTTGTGAATTATTCGGGTAGAAAAAGTTTCCTCCCAAAAGCGATTTTATGTATAATCTGGACATTAATCGGGGAATAAAGTTATGCCGAAAGAGAATCTAAATCGTAGAGAGTTTTTAGGGAATCTCCTGGAATGGGGCCTGAATGCTGTTTTAGTATTATTTGGATATCGCTGTTGGGACGGCAGGCATCTGAATATGCCGGCGAAGAAGCCCAAAAATATTTCTCACCGGGAAGCAAGCTGGTATAAGAACCTGGCCGGATAGCGAGCTAAAATTATTGACAATATGTCCGTCTTGACGTACGCTTATATTGACACTTTAAGGAGGTGGATTCATGTCTAAGACGTTATCCATTACGGAGGCTCGCTCTAAGTTAATGGAATTTCCGGAGGAGTTGAATAAATCGCCGGAATTGGGGGCAGTGACCATCACCCGCAGGGGAAAGCCTGTCTTGGCTATCCTGTCGTGGGAGCTGCACGAGGCCATTATAGAAACGCTGGAAGTTCTGGGAGACGATGACCTGATGTTAAAGTTGCGGCAAAGCATACAGGAGGTTCAGGAACAAAAATTGCTTCCTTGGGAGGAAGTAAAAAAGGACTTGGGGCTGTAGGTGATGGAGGCTGCCTATCGCATTGTTCTTACTCTTACGGCAAGGGACATGCTGGCAGATATCACCGACTGCCGCATCCGAGTGAAGCTCCGGGAGCGAATTGATGGACTTGCCCATCAACCGGACTTCCAAGGTAAACTTCTGGTAGGGTACTTGGCAGGCTACCGTAGTTTGCGGGCGGCGGGGCAACGCTACCGTATCCTCTACCGGGTAGAGACACCGGAGGAGATGGTTGTGGTAGTAGCCATAGGAATTAGAAAGGCAGGGGACAAGTCAGATATTTATGCCCTAGCGCAGAGGCTCTTCCGCCTCAAGCTATTGTAAGCGAGCATATTTTAGATTCAACATTTTACAATAAGGTTTATTCCACGGATGAAGGCCGGGCGACATTCTGCCTCAAACGCAGGCTCCAGCGCTGGCTGGAAATAGAAGCGGCGCTGGCTCAGGCGCAGGCTGAGTTGGGTATTATCCCGCAATGGGCGGCGGATGAGATCAGCCGTCAGGCTCACCTGGAATATCTGGATTTAAAGAGTATCCGAAAAGGAATTCAACAGACCGGTCATTCATTAGTACCGCTACTGCGTGAGCTGCAAGGTATCTGCCGGAACGATGCCGGAGAATATATCCACTATGGAGCTACCACCCAGGATATTCAGGATACCGGTCAGGTCTTAGAGATAAAGGATATCTTACAAATTGTAGAACGGGATGTCCGGGCGGCGCTGGAGCTGCTCATGGGCCTGGCGGAACGCCACCGGGAGACAGTGACCATCGGCCGGACGCATACCCAGTATGCCCTGCCAATGACCTTGGGGTTGAAGTTTGCGACATGGGTGGACGAGTTATGGCGGGGATTGGAGCGTCTTCATGATTGTAAGCCGCGGGTATTGGCGGCCGAATTGTTTGGCGGCGTAGGCACTATGGACGCCTTAAGCGATCAAGCGTTGGAGTTGCTTGATCGATTTTCAAACCGGTTGGGACTGCATTCCCCGCTTACCTGTTGGCATTCATCCAGAGACCGCACGGCTGAGCTGCTTACCGCTTTGGCGATCCTGTCCGGGACATTAGGGAAGATCGCCAATGAAATAATGAGTTTGGCCTCCTCTGATGTAGGGGAGCTTTCCGAACCTTTCCACATGGGGCAGGTTAGTTCCAGTACCATGCCCCATAAGCGAAACCCCGAGATGACCGAGCAGATCGTGACGCTCTCGCGACTGATACGGGCTGCGGCAGGATTGGGTCTGGAAGCTATAATCTGCGAGCATGAGCGGGATTACCGCTCCGTCCGGCTGGAATGGGTAAGCGTAGCCGAAGCCTGTCTCTATACTTGCGGCGCGCTGAACCTGACGATAAACGTGTTGGAAGGTCTGGAGGTTCATGAGGATCGTATCAGGAAAAATGTAGGCAAGACGGCGGAGCTGATCTGCTCGGAAGCGCTGATGTTCCTTCTAGGGAAAAAGATCGGGAAACAAACCGCCCATCGGGTGGTCTATGAGATTACCAGTCCAGTATCAGCGACTGTAAAGATATAGTCCATCTATTGGAAACCCATCCCGATGTATCCGGCAAATTTAGCCCGGAAGAGATCAGTAATGCGCTGGATCCCATACAGCATACCGGTCTCTCCCGCACCCTGACCGACAGAGCGGTTCACACCATTCGCCGGAAACTCAACCAGTTAGAACCGCTAGCTCCGATTACCATATCCTGCCCCTTACGCATAAAGGAGGGCTGTAAGGTCAAGTAGCGCCCATCCATAAATGGGGTATTTTGAACACTTATGTCATTCCTGCGTAAGCAGGAATCCAGTATTTTTAGATAGTTAGAATCAGGATGGATTCCCGTTTACACGGGAATGACACCTTTTGTTATTTATGGATGGACACTAGGTAAAGTATTTTTTTTAGTTTTGAGGGAGATACAATCATGAGACAAGTCATTATCTACCCCGGTGGAGACAGCTATTGGGTAGCTGAATGTCCCAGCCTCCCCGGTTGCGTTAGTCAGGGCAAGACAAAAACGGAAGCCATTGCCAATATCCGGGAA
>QIEW01000494.1 GCA_003230535.1 bacterium | reverse complement strand
TGAAGAAGTTCTTCCATAGACATCCCTAAAACCCGGGACATCTTATAGAGGATATCCGCTCCCGGAATCCGTCCCTCTTTTATGTAACGACTAACAGCCCAGCGCGAGATTCCTACACGCTGGGCCAGTTGAGCCTTATTTATTCCCTGAGCCGAGATGACCTCTGCTAACCGCCTGCCAAATCCGGAGCTTTTCTGTTCCATACGTTCCCGTTTCCACGGAAGGGAAAATATTTCTTGTAAAATGTCACCATGCGGTGCATTTTCTGCTTGACAAATTGTCACCGAGTTGCTACACTGTTTATTGAAAGTTCTAACTGACCGGCTTCACATAAAATAGCAAGTATCTCCTGGCTAATACCGGTAATGTAATGGTTCCAGGCTCTGCCTGGTTTTTATCATAACCTGAGAACAATAAAACTGTCAATGCCAACATGAGTTATACCCACCCGGCAACCCCGGTATCATAGACAGGGAATATTATGACGCAAAGGGAGGCGGTCTATGTGGTTAGACAATAGTAACGGATCAGGAAAAGCAGGCAGGTTTCTAAGGGTTCATACGGTAGCCAAGCTGCTGGATGTAAGTAAATCCACCGTCTACCGCTTAATAGATAACGGAGCGCTGGAGAGCATCCGTACTACTGAGAGAAACATTAGAATATTAGAACCCTCATTGGAGAGCTACCTGAATAAAATTAATCCCGAACTAATATGATGGTCACAGAAAAAATGGAGATTAATCGTCCCAAAGCCATTTATTATCAATTAACCTTTTAGGTGGTGGCAGGTTCAGTAAACCTGCCACCCATTCAGCCTGTCGGGTCTGAGGACCCGACAGCACATAACTTAGAGCACCGCTGCACCGCTGGTGCGGACTTTTTAGCTTATCTACTTGTTTTATTAGCCGAAAAAAAGGAATTTCCTATACGTTTTCAACCCGGATTATTCATAAATCCACGGCAAACATTAACGATGTTATTTGAATACAGCTAGTTAAAAAATAACGGCCGAAAAACAAAATTTTTATACAAATCACCGAAAACTCCCGCTATGGAAGCGACCAACGGGAGCGTGTTATAAATCCCGAATTATTCGGGTCAATTAACCTTAAAATTATAGGATGCTAAACATGGGAGAGATGGATGTCTATTTTAAAGAGCAGCGGCAAGCCGAAGAGTTTCCTTTAGTATCTCCACATCTTAGAGGTTTGGTTTTGGATGTAGCCTTTTATGCGGGCCGCAGGTATGGCAAATTCATCCTGATTACCGAGCTTCTGCGCTCACAAGAAGAGCAGGATCAGATCTACAACAACGATTCCCGATACAGGCGCCGAGCCTGGAAATCAGTGCATCAGTTTGGTCGGGGAGCGGATATCCGTATCAGAAATTTTACCGCCGTCCAGCAGCGGGATATTTTAGACTATGTAACGCTGGCCTGGCCATATGATCCGTCGCGTCCGGAGTTTCCCTCGGTCTCCATCCATGACATAGGCTTAGGCCGTCATCTGCATCTTCAGGTATTAAAATAGCAGACGGCAAGGGAGGGCGTTTGTTTCCGGCTGATACCAAGTTGCAATCAGATGGTTAACTGTCAGGTGGTAACACCTGACAGCACCTTATAACCTTATAGCTATATTTATAGTTTACAGTAGGTTGTGGTGGCGTCAGGAGTTACCTCCTGACGCAAATCTTTCATGTTTGATGGCAACTTAGAGCGACCAGCGGCTCGGCATAAATGGTGTGCCCTGGCAATTATCAATATAGGTGGAGGGATATGAAACTAGATCAGATAGAAAGATTGCGAGCGGAGTTAGTGCGCTATTCAGACGAGACAAACAATCGGGCTGCCGCTGAGAGGTCACCCAGGGAGCGGCGGATAGAACATCTGCTGTGCGCGCTGCTGATGGAGCTGGAAAAACTGAAACTGGAGAGCGGTCCGGGCTCCGATAAAGCTTCGCCGGAAAGCCGGTCAGAAAAACTGGCAGCCCAAATGCTGAAGACCGGCAGCGCCCTTTTGCATGGCCAGACCCCTGAGTTTATCCGATGAAGTAGCCAATGATTTTTTACGGGCGCTGCAATTGCTGGACTTGGCCCAGGAGTTAAAGGAGGCCGGTAAAACCGCAGCCCTAAAAGATAAACTAAAAGGCGTGACTAGTTAGGATAAGGATAGGGGGCGAGGGGTGGGTGAGTAGTCGCCAACCTCTGGTTCCTGATTTTTGACCCCTAAATGAATCCCGATCTATTATTATCCATAGCAGAATCCAAAAATGCAGCTCTGGTCCTTTCCCTGTTTGTAAACGGGCTGTTGCTGTGGGCGCTTCTCAAGATATATCGGGCTAAGGAACTCCTCCAACAGGAGATGATTAAACTGCTTCGGGAGATCATACCATTGGCGCTAAAGCTTTCCGAAAAACTAGAGAGTATGCTGCAATAGCAGCGATAATTACAGCGGGTTAGTTAACCTGTATTCATGGGAGGACTAGTTTATATCTCGTAAAAAACATATGATTTCGGTGGTATAATGTAGATATGGGCCAGACTATAAAATGCCCAAAATGTGGGTATGAATCGCCATTTTACAAATGCCTGAGATGCGGGCATGAAACTACATCTCAGGGAGTATGCCCGGAGAAGAAAAAGAATTACTGGGAGCCTCGCCCACACCTAACCCCCCTGGAGCGTTTACACAAAGAAGAAAATTATGAAAGCCGTAAAACCCGCTTTACATTTTCCGACATCCTAAGCACCACTTATGGATTTT
>QIEW01000107.1 GCA_003230535.1 bacterium | reverse complement strand
CCAGTCAGGTCTGAGGACCTGACTGCACAAAACAAAAAGGATACTGCTGCCCAAACACAAAATCGCTCAATTTAGGTTCTAAGTCCCTAAGCTTCGGCGGAGTAATTTTATGAAACATGCCAGAATACCCCGTAGCTTGCTGCGGGGATAGGTCTCACGAGGCAACTTTCTTTATTTTTGTTCGGGAAGTTCCTGCTCTCTGAACTGGAGTTCATACAAGCGTTGATAAATACCAGCTTGGGTGAGAAGCTCCTTATGTTTTCCCTGCTCGACCACTCGGCCTTCCTCTAATACTACAATTTGGTCGGCTTTCCGCACAGTAGACAACCGGTGAGCGATAACTATGGTGGTGCGGTTATACATTAGGTTTTCTAATGCTTTTTGTACCGCCACTTCAGATTCGGCATCCAAATCCGAAGTGGCTTCATCCAGGATCAGCAGCTTCGGATCTTTAAGCAGGGCCCTGGCGATAGTCAATCGTTGGCGTTGGCCGCCGGAGACCAGCGTTCCCCTCTCTCCAATAGCGGTGTCGTATCCTTGTGGGAGCTGCGTGATAAAATCATGGGCATACGCTGCCTTGGCGGCTGCTATAATCTCTTCTTGTTTTGCATTCCTCTTGCCGTAAGCGATGTTTTTGAGCACGGTATCATTAAATAAGATTGTCTCCTGGGTAACAATCCCGATCTGAGAGCGGAGAGAATGCAAAGTTGTTTCCCGAATATCTGTTCCATCAATTATAATCCGCCCTTTAGTAACGTCATAGAAGCGGGGGATAAGATCCACCATGGTTGACTTGCCCGCTCCACTTAAACCTACTAAAGCCACTGTTTTCCCGTAAGGCACATTGAGATTGATGTCCTTCAGGACCATTCCCGAGCTGTTATACTGGAACCAAACATTACAAAACTGTACCGAATCGTGAATTTGCGGTAGTTCTTTGGCGCCTGGAGGGTCGGAAATCTCCGGCTTAGTATCAAGAACTTCAAAAACCCGCTCGGTAGCCGCCATAGCCTCCTGGAGATTGTTATGCATCTTGGCCAGTTTGCGGATGGGATCATATAGCATGGCTACGGCGGCAATAAAAGAGAAAAATGTTCCCGTAGTCATCCGACCTTCAATGACCCTCAATCCACCATACCAGATAACCAAAGATATGCCGATAGCTCCGGCAAACTCCATCAATGGCGACAGGAGCATATCCAATACTCTTCATCCGCAGCTTAAAAAGCTTAAGGTTTTCGCGGCCGAAACGCTCCCCTTCGTACCCTTCCATCTGGAAAGCTTTGACAATTTTATTTCCCAAAAAACCCTCCTGAAGGATAACATTTAGTTCGGCTAACTTCTCTTGACGCTCACGGCTTAAACGCTTGAGACGTTTTCCAATTTTGCGTATCGGAGTAATTATCGCCGGAAGCACCAATAAGTAAATAGCAGCCAGGCGCCAGTCGTGATAAAAGATTAGCGCCAGCATTACTATTACGGTAAATATATGTCGGAAAGAATCGGCTATATATTTGGAAGAAATACGCGCCATTA
>QIEW01000448.1 GCA_003230535.1 bacterium | reverse complement strand
TTCCATACCGAAGATAAACTTTGCATCCAAAACGCTCTTCTATAAGCCTTCTCTCATTTTCGTCTAATGTCTGGGATACGCATATTATCGCTCGAGGTCTGCCCTTACCTTTAAACTTCTCAGCCTTTGCCAACCAAAAAAGCAGTTCTGCGTAGCCGATAAGACATGTCCGACTAGAAAGCAAAAGCTTGGCAAATCTATCCAAATCAGCTTCCGTAATTCCTACAGGAGCCAGCCAGTGTTCGCCTGTCAGGAATTTATCAATTAAACTTGTGTACCTATTATTTCTATATCTCATCATCCAGTAAACTAATTTATCCCCGGGTTGATAGCCCGCCCAGGTAGTGGCTCTTAATGCGGTAGTCCAATTATATTCTTCATGAAATTTATCCGCATAATATACCATCGGTTTGTTTTCCAACCCACAAGTGGTTACTTCCAAAAGTCTTTTCTTATGGTAATTATCGGACATGAGATCAAAATAAATGTGTTTCTTTGTTTTCTCTTTAGTCAGTACTGATAACCTGGGAAGATCATCTATCGAACGAATATCTCCAGGAGTAAGTCCCAGTTCCTTAAATCGCTCCCGATAGTATGGAACATGATTATAAGAATGCTGTATCAAACAGATGAGTTTCTGATCTTGAAGTTCTCGGAGCTCATCAGGGGAGAGCCATTGACTTTGCTGCAACTCATCAAAATATTCCCTGACATTACGAGTCAAACAATTGTTATAAGAAATTGATCTTAAAGATAAATATGGTCCTTTCATATACTTTTTGCTTTTTACCGGCATTTCCGGCTCGGACTTAAGGGGCCGGCGCTTAGAGAGAAACTCTTCCAGCAGCATATGTTTATTATGCAGCAACCTAAATTCAAACACGCCTTTTACTATATCCCAAAAGGTAAACAAAATAAATTTCAGAGGAAAACTGGGGATAAAAGAACTACCTACAAATCATAAACAGAGTTTCCACTTCCCGGATAGAATAACCTTTTCCAGCCGCCGCAATTGCAAGTAACGTCTGAAAACAACGGTACTTATATCGATAACGTAAAACATCTGATAATACCTCTCGTTTACAGAGGATAAAACCAGATTTATTATCCTTAAGCTGCATACCGAAAAGGATATTGAGCAAGAGATTGAGAACCCGCGAAAGGAACATTCTAGAATCCTTTAGCCTGCCAACATGACTTCGCCAACCTTGAATAATATCGGCACATGAGAATTTTATTTCCCGATAAAGCCGCCAAACATCTTCTGGTAAATACTGGAGGTCTGCATCAATAATACACACATATTCTCCGCGCGCCGCCTCCACCCCCGAGCGCCAGCCGCTTGCCATACCCAGGTTAGTAGAATGCCTAATCCCCACTACTTTATCAGGGTATTTCCTACATGCTGTATCTATCTCATCCTGAGTGCGGTCCACGCTCGCATCATTTACCAAGATAAGTTCACCCGCTATTCCCTTCGTAGTAAACACCCTCATCACCCGATCAACAAGTTCTGAGATATTCCCCTCTTCGTTATAGCAGGGAGCAATAACGCTAAGTTCCATAATTGTCTATCTGCCTTTGTATGTTTTTATGCTCCGCCCCAACATGAAAAACCTACCCAAAATGTTTAAGACTATGAATACATAACATATTATACTAGTTTTGTAAATAACTGGGTTTATTGTGCCTGTCATTCCTGGCTTGACCAGGATATCAGACCAATAAAAAACCTATAGATTCCTGCTTTCGCAGGAATGACAAAGTAATGGAGGATAAACCTGAAAACTTACGAAACGCTGCACTAGCAGGATATTACCGTATCAGGTGGGATATTGCAAGATTACCGTCGCTACTTCTATGAAACATAGCATGTTTACGCATTTTTGGTGGATGGGCTTGCCATATCCCCGCCTGCCACTCAACCTCCGGTTGAGGGCGCAGGCTCCTCGGTTGCGTAAGCACCAACCTATTATGAAAACGAGACCGCTCAGATGAAATAATATCTGACAACAATAAATCAGGAAATTCTTTCTGTACCGTTCAAGTTGTCTTTTTAACCACATCACAAAACTTATCCGCCACCCGCTCCAGGGCCTTAAACAGCACAGGGTCAAAGGAACCCGCCATTTCCTCCCTCATTATTTTCATCGTTTTTTCATGGTCCAATGCTTCTCTATAAGGGCGTTTGCTGCGCAGTGCATCGTAGACATCCGCCAGACAAACAATGCGGGCCGATAAAGGGATTTCTTCTCCTTTAAG
>QIEW01000204.1 GCA_003230535.1 bacterium | reverse complement strand
TTTTATGGTTAACCTGGTAGCCGGCCTCATCGCCTATACCTACCAGGACAAAAAGCCAAGTCTGAATATCTCTGCTCAACACCTGGAAATGCTGCCTGTGATCTTATAATTTTATCCCGAACTCAGGTTATAATAGGTTTTAGTGGAAGTAAAAGTTAGTAAAAGTTAATAAAGGTAGCGCTGCCTATGTTGTGTTAAATTAAAGGCGCTGGGAGGTGGTTGGAATAATTTTGCCCCCCGGATTTCCGGGAGACGGCCTTCCCCGACTTGCCACCTGGCGCCCAGATGTCAACCATGGCTGATAGGGCCGTTGCCCCAATGGCCCTTATAGAATCGCCAGCAGTTGACAAAATTTACATCACATAGGGAGGCGCCTTTATGCAAAAAGTGATTTCCGTCGGTATCGACATTGGTTCCAAAGAACAGCAGGATCGCAATCATGAATCCTGAAAGACAAATTATTGCTGAGTGGTCAATCAAGCATCGGCGCTCGGATTTTAAACAAGCGTGCCATCAAATAAAGTCCTTGGCCGATCAACATCATCTGCCTGTAATTATTGGCATAGAAGGATATAATGGCTATGCGGCCCCTTTCGATAAGTATTTGATTGCCCAGGGGTTTGCGGTTAAGCAAGTTAATAATTTAACCCTCAACCGCCATCCGGGCAGCTTTTCGGGCAGCCCTTCAAAACCGATGAATACGATGCCCGCTTGATTGCCTCTTATCTGCAACAACCGTTTGACCTAAAAAACAATAACTATCAGGAAAATCAACTAAAATCAGTGCAACAAGTTAATGTGGATATCAAGTTGCTCTCCAGGCATCAGATAGATTTAACTAAAGAGCGGACCCGTTTTAAAAACAAGCTGCATAAATTACTCCTTAGTTATTTCCCTGAGATTTTCGATTTATATAAAGATCCTTTTTCTCCTAATTGCCTGGCCCTGCTTGCTTTGGGAAAAACGCTGGCTGAGCTTTTTGAAAATGAAAACCAAACGATTAGCCGATGTCAAACCCAAGTCAAGCAAGAGAGGCATGGGCGCGCCCAAGGCGCGCAAAAACTTAAAAAATCACTTGAGCAAACCGTCCCTGTTTTAATAGGCGGTAATCGTATCCAGTCTATGGTGGCGGCGGATTACGCTCACAGAATACATGAACTGAACCAGGCTATAAACCGGCTTGATCAAGAGCTGGCCGGCCTGCTTAGTCAACATCCCTGTGGGAGCGCCGGCTTTTCGACTGGGAGGCTTTCCCCGATAACCGCGCCTTCGGAGTTGTTCAGTCAGACCCATTGTCACGAATTGTCCGAGGCGGAGGCTGATGCCCGCAAAGCTTTTGCCCGCAAAAAGGTCTGGAGCAAGCGGTGGTTCGGACGGGTAACTCTGGATATGGACTCTACGGTCGAGAGTGTCTGCGGGGAGCAGGAGGGGGCGGCCAAGGGCTATAATCCACAGAATCCGGGGCATAAGAGTTATCATCCTCTACTTTGTTTTATTGCCGAAACCAGGGAATGCCTGCACAACTGGTTTCGCACCGGTTCGGCCTATTCTGCCAATGGGTCGGTATAGTTTATGAAAGAGTGCCTGGCCCGGCTGCCCAAGCGTGTTTGGAAAATAATGGTGCTGGCTGACAGCGCCTTTTTTGGCGGGGCACTGCTGAACTATCTGGAATCATGCCAGTACCTGATTAAGGTCAAGCTGAAGAACCTGGTAAACCTTCTGATGGCCCAGGCTTGGCGCAAGAGCCGCCGCAATCCCAATATAGAGACCGCCGAGTTTAGGTTATCAATGCGCCGGCTGGAAGCGTCCCCGCAGATTTGTTGCCGTACGGATATTGGTGG
>QIEW01000432.1 GCA_003230535.1 bacterium | reverse complement strand
ATATGTAAAAGCGCTTAAGTCTTGCTTTGCTGAATTGCAAACAATCAAGGCTGAGCATCAAACTGCTTTTGCGTAACATGAGTTAAGAATACAGTATAAAAGCCTTAAGTTGCCGGATGCGATACATTTAGCAACGGCAATAACATATAAATCTACAGAATTTCATACGTTTGAACCAAACTTAATAAGATATAACAGAGACTTAATGGGATATAATTTAAAAATATGCAAACCGGGCACTCAACATACATTGCAAACGAGTTTTCTAGATCAGCTTAATATTGCTAAAGAAGACACAAAAAGAACAGAAGAATAATTTGAATAGTAAATCAACCGATAGGGAATCAGCTAAAGTGGTCAATTTTACTTCTGTAATCAAAAATCTTCTTAATATCCTACCTCATAAACACACCACACTAAAGAAATCAAAACCCAAAAACTGAAGGTTATTTATCCTGGGTTGGTCAAGTATGTAATAGCTTTTCCCTGAAATAAATATCAGAAAGGCCGGACAGGTATCCCTTGTGACTGAAGGTATTCCTTGACTTCGGAGATAGCGTATTCTCCATAGTGAAAAATGGAAGCGGCCAGCGCTGCATCGGCTTGGCCGTAGTTTAACGCCAGCCCCAGATGTTCAGGCGTGCCCGCCCCGCCGGAGGCAATTACCGGAATATTAGTGCGCTCAGATACCGCACGGGTAAGCTCCAGGTCATAACCTGTTTTGGTTCCGTCACAGTCCATGCTGGTAAGTAATATTTCACCGGCGCCTAAGCTCTCCACCTCAGCCACCCAAGCCAAGGCATCCCGACCGGTAGGTTTCCGGCCGCCATGGGTGAAAACTTCCCAGCGGAGTTTCGGTCGTTCATCTTCCGGCGACGGCTGCCACGGCGGAGACTTGGTCGCCGCGCCCACCCTCTTGGCATCAACCGCCACCACAATACACTGGCTCCCGAAGGCCTCCGCGGCTTGCCGGATAAAATCAGGATTAGCTGCCCCGGCCGTATTAATAGAGACTTTGTCCGCCCCGGCCAGCAGGAGCTTGCGAATGTCCTGAAGTTCGCGGATACCGCCCCCCACGGTAAGAGGCATGAAGACCCGAGCGGCGGTGCGCCGGACTACATCTATGATAATGTCTCTGGCTTCATGGGAGGCGGTAATATCGAGGAACACCAGCTCGTCGGCTCCTTGTTCCTCATAGACAGCCGCCGCCTCCGACGGGTCGCCATCCCGGAGATCCACAAATCTCACGCCTTTGACCACCCGCCCCGCCTTGACATCTAAACAGGGGATAATACGCTTGGCTAACATTACGGAATATATTTTAATTTGATGGATTGTATGTTGTGAACCCGAATAATTCGGGATCATAAACACGCTCGGAGTCGGTCGCTTCCACAGCGGGAGTTTTCGGTAATTTGTATGAAAATTTTGTTTTTTATGTGCTGTCGGGTTCTCAAACCCGACAGCCTGAATGAGTGGCAGGTTTGAGAACCTGCCACCACCTAAAAAAGGGGGGGCAGGGGGGATTTAAACCCGCACCGGAGGTGCGCTAAGTTTTTCTATGTGATGGATTGTATGTTGTGAAAAAGAGTTCATCGCTCTCCACAGCTCATCCCTGCAACCCGGTGGATCGCTTCTTCCAAATCTATGGCTCCGCTGTAGAGGG
>QIEW01000226.1 GCA_003230535.1 bacterium | reverse complement strand
CGATAAAATGATCTTCCAAATATTTATTACACACGCGAGCGGTCTCACAATAGACCCGCTCCACTTCATCCCCCGACAGATGCCGTATTAAATCGAACATATGTATTCCCATATGGAGAATAGCCCCACCCCCCGCTACAGCATGATTGTCTTGCCAGGGCAGGTTAAAAGCCTCCGCCCGTTGGTTTATACTAATCGTATGGAGCGGGCCGATATCTTTCTTCCTGCGCTTAAGCTCCTGTATTACCGAATTAAACCGTAGGGTATGGCCCATCATCAGCATAATACCGGCCTTATCCGCCTCCTCTTTAATTCGGGCCGCCTCGGCAACATTTCTAGCCATCGGCTTCTCCAGCAGAATATGTTTCTCAGCCTGAGCAGCCGACCGGCAAATCTCCTCATTAAGATTAGGGGTGGTAACCACGGCTAGCGCCTGGACTTCCGGGTCTGCTATGAGATCCCGGTAGTCAGGATAGTATTTGAGCCCATATTTACGGGCAAAGTCGCTGCCAAGTCGTCGGTTTTTACGACATACCGCCACCAGCCTTGCGTTGGCTTGCGTTGGACACATCCTTTAGCAGATGCCGGGCATAGCGAGCCCCATGCTGCCCCAACCCGATTAACCCAAATCCCAACGGCATCTCTTCGGTACCAAATTTAGCTTATATTACGTAGCCATCAAACATGAAAGATTTGCGTCAGGAGGTAACTCCTGACGCCACCATAACCTGCTCACCATAACCTGCTGTAAACCATAAACATAGCTATAAGGTGCTAAGGTGCTGTCAGGTGTTGCCACCTGACAGTTAACCATCTGAACCGCAACCTGGTATTATATACGATGGCCTTGTAAAAAGTTTTCCGACTTTTTACAAGTTCTTCACTTCCTGATAATATAATAAGCCGGATTTAATGTAAACAGACTGAAGTCAAATTTCCAGGATACTGCCTAAATCTTAAATAATTTAGGCATCAGGCTGCTTATACTTGCGGCGGCGGGTGATTTCGGCGGCAGGAGAGAAACCGGCTGACCATGATTGTTGAGCCGCCTTAAATTGGCGTCTTCAGGGACGATGCCAAACAGATCCAGTCCGTATTCAGTAAGGCGTTGCTGAAACGGGACGGACAAATCATCCTGGACACGGTTTACCACCACGCCGGAGCGCTTTATACCCAGCTTAAGCTCTGCTGCCAGTCTATAGCAGCGGTAGGCGCTCTCCAGGCCCCGGACAGATGGATCGCTGATCATAAGCAGCATGTCGGCGGCTCGGGTAGTACGGCGGCTTAAATGCTCCATACCGGCTTCGTTATCCATCACCACCACCTGGTAGTTCTGAATAAGTTTTTCCATCAGTTTGCGGATAAGATTATTTACATAGCAGTAGCAGCCCGCTCCTTCCGGCCTCCCCATGGTCAGCAAATCAAAGCCGTCAGCCTCCACTACCGCGCTGTGCAAGTAATACTCCAAATAGTCCTCTTTTCTCATGCCTTGCGGCACTTGACTTAGGCTCCCAGCAGCCTGATCACATAAACCGCCCACTGTGGCGACAGTCTTTGTAGCCTCTATCCCCAGCGCATCCCCAAGGCAGGCATTAGGATCGGCATCTACCGCCAATACCGGTCTTTCCCGGCGCCGAATTAGTTCCCGGACCAGCAATGCCGCCAAAGAAGTCTTGCCGGTACCACCTTTTCCCGCTAAAGCAATTATGTATCCCATAACAGAAATATCGGCCTCATAAAAATTATCTGTAACTATTAACCCGGCTTATTCATAAATCCGCAGTAAACATTAATAATGTTATTTGGATACAGCTACTTATATAATAACGGTCAAAAAACAAAATCTTCATACAAATTACCGAAAACTCTTGCTATGGAAGCGACCAGCGGGAGCGTGTTTATGATCCCGAATTATTCGGGTTAACCAACAAAAAGGAGCGGCGCTAATCTGAAGGTAAAAGTAAAGGACTGTTTTATTCCCTGAACATATATCCTACACCACGAACAGTTTTTATGTAAATTCCCTGTTCATCCCTTATCTTAGCGCGAATGCGGCGGATATGCACATCCACTGTGCGGGTACCGCCATAGTAATTGTATCCCCAGATGATATTCAGCAGGGTTTCCCGGTTAAAGGCCCGGCCGCTATGGAGGGCTAAATACTTCAGCAGTTCATACTCCTTAAAGGTAAGTTCCACCGGCTTGCCGTCGATACAAACGCTTGCCGTCGATACAAACCTCATAGCGCTCCGGATAAATAACCACGTCACCGAACTTGATCGCCTCCTCACATACTACATTATCTTTCTGACGCATTAACCGCCTGATCCTGAACTCCAGCTCAGATGTCTTATAAGGCAGCAGAATTAGGTCGTCAAAGTCCATGTTTGGCATAAGTTGGGAGAGGGAAAGGTCCGATGCGATGATAATTACAGCAACCTGGAGTTCCCCAAACGTCCGGTTATTCTTTAGCTGCTGATAGCTCCGGAGCAGATTTTTTTCTCCAACCGGCGTCAGGTCAAGCAGGATTAGGCCCGGCTTCTGTTTTAAAATAAA
>QIEW01000437.1 GCA_003230535.1 bacterium | reverse complement strand
AATTCGACCATCTCTGCGGAAAGCTGCTTTCCCTGAAACGACATCTGCGCATTCCCCTTGAAAAAAGAACAATTATCCATTATCCAAGGGGATTGTATCAGATAGTCAAAGTGATGTCAATATTAGTATCATGATTTACGGAACATACTATAGTAAGGGAGGCGCTTCCCAATTCAAAGAGCCCACCCCCCCGAGGCGCAGATACTGAAGTTAAACGCCTAATATTACCTGCCGGCCGCAACCTTTGGTAGCCAGTGTCCATAAGGTTTGAGCCGCCTCGTCCGGATCATCCGCCGTCAAATCCATCTCAAATAAAAGCTCTACCTCGAGCTTTCCATCCGTAATATCCAGATCATAGACCCTAAATTGGTTCCCGTTAGTGAGGAGCACTAATTTAGTTTCCTGCGACAAGGCGCACTGGGCGGCTTGTTGTGCTTCTGTATCGTCCAAAGCGCCAGCTTGAGGCATCAGTAAGAATTTAATCTGACCATCGAACTCCGCCCGCTCTAAATTCACTGCGCAGGGCTGAACTGTTTTCTTGATGATTTCCTTTTCCGGCACATATCCTAACACCTGTTGCAGGAAGCACCCTTCCGCAAAGTCTGAGCTTGGAAGAGCCGCGGTCTAAATTCAAGTAATGCCTGTTTAATTTCTGTCAGTTCCATAAGGAATATGGTATGAGAAAATTCACCGGATTGCAATATGATTATGCAGATAATACCAGAGACGGCTAAAAAATGCGGCTGTTTATTTAATCGAAGGCCATAACGAGCCGACGGCCATTTCCACTTTTCTCACTGTTATAGCCTCCAGGCAGGGCGGCTTACCCGCAGGAGACGGCCGACAGTCCCGGAAAAATTTCTGCCGGCACGGACGGCATGAGAATTCCTCCAACACAATTCTCCGGAGTTTATCCTCTATTACAGGAGCGGTAAGGGCCGGACTGCCCGGGCCGAAAATGGCCGCCAGCGGTATGCCCAATGCAGCCGCTACATGCTGCATCCCGCTGTCATTGCCGACCAATAGCCAGGCATAGCTCAATATAGCCGCAGCCTGCCGCAGAGTGGTCCTCTCGGCCCCGATGCTGCTATCCTTACCCATAACTTCTTTAATCTTCAAGAGAAGTTTGGCTTCCGATGCGCCGCCCAAAAGTATTATCTTGGCTCCATATGTTTGCGCCAGCCTCCGCCCTAATTCACCGAAACGTTCGGGATGCCAGGCTTTACCCGGTTTGCTCGATCCCGGAGGGAAGGCTATCAGTGGAGTTCCTCCAGAGACGTCAACACCATGTTGAGCCAAAAAATCCTTCGCCCAGGCTCGTTCCTTGTCCAACAGAAACATTTTAGGAGTTCTGGAAAGCTTCTCCTTAATACCCAAAGTCTTGAGTAACCCAAGATAGTAGTCCACTTGGTGAGGCGGCGGCTGGGGGGGAGCTAGAGTATGGGTAAGCAATAGAGACCGGCCATCCGTAGCATAACCCACCCGGTAAGGAATTTTAGCCAGATAAACTATTAAGGCGGCATGGAGGGAATTGGGGAGTAAAACGGCTAATTCCAGCTTACGCTTCTGGAGACCTTTAGCAAAAGAAAGTTTGGCTGCCCAGGAAGCGCGGGCTCCCTTAGGGTCATAGAGGATCACCTCATCTACATTAGGATTTGCAGTCAGCACGGGCGCCACCGAAGGTTTGGCTATGGCCGCCAACCTGGCCCCAGGGTAATGCTCCCTTAAGGCTGCCAGAACCGGTGTGGCTAACACTGTATCGCCTACCCAACTAGGACAATACACTAATATGTTGGATATCTTCTCTGGAAAGGCCGCCATGATAATTTGGGGGTATTATTTTACCCCCGGGTCAGTTGTTTCTCCCAACAGGTTTATCCTATGAGCCAGGCAGCCGGCCCCAAATCCATTATCAATATTTACCACCGCCACCCCGGCGGCACAACTGTTAAGCATAG
>QIEW01000281.1 GCA_003230535.1 bacterium | reverse complement strand
AATGCAGTTCACTTAAGGACATATGATCTTTGTCATTCCTGGCTTGACCAGGAATCCAGACCGGTTAAAACCTATGGATTCCCGCTTTCGCTGGAATGACACTAAATGATTATTCCTAACGTTTCTAGGCTTAAGTGAACCGTATTGCCCTTTAACCCAGCAATGTCCGGTTAGGTTTTTGCATGTAGCGAACACCTCAAATAAAGTTTTATGTGCTGTCGGGTCCTCAGACCTGACAGCACAAAACCGGATGAACCACAAAAACCACAAACGGTACTTTAAAATGTTCTAAGTCCATTAGCCCTACAACGAGACATATTTTGCTAACACATTAAGTATTATTTGAATTCGCTCTAATTTGCCCGAAACGCACAAGTCTAATCTTATCAATAGGTTGTATTTACATGTCTTGTTGTAGGGTTAGTATCACGCCTATATCCCTGCCTCCCAATAGCCATGACATGCACTCCGTCGCAGAGCTTCCGCAGCTCCCTTATCTGGCGGCCAGCTATCTTTATCCCGGCTTCAGCTTTGTTGGGGGCTGATTTTAGCTCGTCTATAAGGTGTTGCGGCACCTTTATTCCGGGAACAAAATTATTGAGATAGCGGGCCATCCCAGCAGATTTAAGTAACAGGATTCCCGCGAGAATTTTTACCTCAAACTGTCGGGCATAGTTCATGAACCTGGCAAATTTTTCATGGTCGAAAACGGCCTGGGTCTGAAAGAATTTTGCTCCCGCCTGTACTTTCTTTTCAAATTTTATCAGCTGGGGTTCCAGAGGTTCCAGTTCCGGATTCACCACCGCGCCGGGGAAAAACTCCGGTGTTCCCTGAAGCTCGTTTCCTCCGGAGATCGTCTCTCCTTTGGGAGACTTCGTGGAGTAGTCACGTCCGGAGTTTAGACGATCGATAATCTGGAGCAGCTGGACCGAATCTACATCAAATACCGGTTTTGCTCCCGGGTGATCACCAACCAACACATGGTCGCCGGTAAGAGCCAATACGTTCCTAATACCCAACACATAAGCGGATAAGAGATCGGATTGGAGAGCCAGACGGTTCCTGTCCCGGCAGGTGAGTTGGAAGACAGGCTCCAGGCCCTCACCCAGCAGTAGATGGCAAGCCGATAGCGACCCCAGACGCATCACTGAGCTTTGGTTATCAGTGACATTCACTGCGTGCACCTTAGCTCGCAAATCATGAGCATGATGTAACATTATTGAAACATCAACCCCTTTGGGGGGGCCAGCTTCTGCGGTAAATAGAAACTCTCCTGCCTCTAGGGCCTGTCGAAAGCTCTTCATGCACTTCCTCCTGTTTAGTTGGGACTAGGCCGTATGCATTTGACTGCATAGTGAAAATTTAATTACTATTGTTCGTCTTTTTGCGGCAATCAATACTGTTACTAAATCAGGTTTACGCAAACCTATAATCCTGCCCGTAAAAAAGAACTTTTGGTAGATTGCTAATCCTTGCGTAAGGTGAGTTAATAATTTGAATGCTTAGGAATTTTAATGTTGCTGCCAAAGAAGACCTAATTTAGCGCAGGTATTTACGTTCACCTAACGGTATTAAAATATCATAAATGGCTTGGCGCTTCAATTTAATTCCACCCATCACTTTTTAGCTCACAGGAGCAGTGGGGGGAGTGGTTTTGCGAGTTGGGCGAGGCGTCTTAGGATTCGTCCATAAATAACTCATACACTTATAGAGTTTATTGCCTAACTCTTAACGTTTGTTTGGCATGATGGTATAGTTCCATTCACCATGAAAATCAGCCGGCTTCAGATTTACCTTTTTAAGTTCCGCATCAGCCACTTTAAATCCTTTTGGATAAT
>QIEW01000224.1 GCA_003230535.1 bacterium | reverse complement strand
GCCGGACTATCGCCGGTAATGCCGGTATTCTGGCGGCCCAAGTCATTTATACAAAAACCACGCCGGAGAAAAAATTTGTGATTGTGGATGCGGGGATGAATGACCTGCTTCGGCCAAGCCTCTATGGGGCATATCACAAGATTTTGCCTGTCATGGAAGAGGACCGTCCCCAGCAATTAAGCGATGTGGTGGGGCCGATATGTGAATCGGGAGACTTTTTGGCTAAGGATAGGATGTTGCCTGAATTTAAGCCGGGCGAGCTGTTGGCGGTAATGACCGCCGGCTCATATGGCTTTTCCATGGCCTCTAATTATAACTCCCGCCCCCGTGCGGCTGAGGTGCTGGTTAAGGATGAAGAATTTTCCCTGATCCGCCGCCGGGAGACTTATGCCGACCTGGTAGCCGGGGAAAATATCCCTGAGTTTTTATAACCAGGCAGAGGGAGTTAGTGTCCGTAGAAATTATAAGTAAACAAGCTCATAGTAAAGGCAAGGTTTATACAATAACAGTCCGGGGGGAGACGGTAAAAATCCTTTTTCTCTTCCATGCTATAGAAAGAGTAAAAAAGTGGAAGATCAAGGAAGAAATTGTGGCTGAGACTCTTCTTCTACCTGAAGAAGTGGTAACTGGTCATAGGGGCAGATACATTGCTCATAGGAGATATGGCAGTCACCTAATCAGGGCTGTTTACGAGTACGAGGAAGGATTACCTATATTACTTACCGTATACTGCCCGCACAGAGAGCGTTACTTTGAAGGGGGTGGTGTCTATGAAGATAAAATATTCAAAGGAAGCTGATATTCTCCTAATAGAGCTTAGAGACGGAACTCCTGTAGATTCAACAGATTTAAAGGAAGGGGTTATTCTTCATCTTGATAATGAAGGGCTGCCGCTGGAGATTGAGATACTGGATGCCTCCAAGCTGGCTATGCTTAACGAGATAAGTATAACGACCCCTATGGAAGCCGTAAGAATAGGCCTGGTAACCGCAGGCGGCTAGCCAAGTTGAAAGGTAAAAAGCCAGTTGAGGAGCAGCGGGAACGCACTAATAATGTGAACAGCATTTGGGTTAAGCAAGGGGTAAATCCTCCCTGGAACTACAGAAGAAGGTATTAGAATGGCGGGGTGACTGATGTATCTGGTGGATACTAATGAAAACCAACCTTTAAAGTAAGGGAGGACTTAAGGGAGGACTCATGTTTAAGGGCTCTCTGGTAGCTATAATTACTCCATTTAATGACCGGGGTAAGATAGACAGACAGGCTTTTGAGCGGTTGATTGAGTTTCAGATCGCCAATGGTACGGATGGGATTGTCCCGTGCGGGACTACGGGCGAATCGGCTACTCTCACCCACCGGGAGCATGAAGAGCTGATATCGCTGGCGGTGGAGATTGTAGGAAAGCGGGTGCCGGTAATTGCCGGGACAGGCTCCAACTCTACTGCTGAGGCAATCAGGCTCACCAAGTCCGCCAAAGATGTAGGCGCGGATGGAGCGCTGGTGATTACGCCTTACTATAACAAGCCCACCCAGGAAGGATTGTACCTATATTTTAAGGCGGTAGCCGGGGCGGTGGACATACCTGTGGTGGCTTATAATGTCCCTGGCAGAACCGGAGTTAATCTGCTCCCGACCACTCTGCTGAGAATGACGGAGATAAAAAACCTGGTAGCTGTCAAGGAGGCTTCCGGCTCCGTCCGGCAGATGACTGAGATTCTATCCCTGTGCGGGGATCGGATTACTCTTCTCTCCGGCGATGATTTCCTGACATTACCGTTGTTGGCGGTAGGCGGCCGGGGGGTAATATCGGTGGCGGCCAACATAATGCCTGAGCGGGTGTCCAGGGTGATAGATGAGTTTGAGGCCGGTAATCTAACCGCCGCCGCCCAGGCGCATCTTAGCCTCTACCCGCTCTATAAGGCGTGTTTTTACGAAACTAACCCCATGCCGGCAAAGACGGCCCTCTCCCTGATGGGTAAATGCGAGGGATACCTGCGGCCCCCCTTATGCCCCATGAGCGAGGAGAACCTGGGCCGGCTCAAGAGTGTGCTTGCCGGCTACGGACTTATTTAATTTAAGAGGAGATAAAAGTCATATGCCCGCTGAAAACATAAGGGACGTATTTAATTCCGCCAACCCGGATAAGCCCTTGGAAAGCGGAGATCCGCGCTATTATGACTGTTCCGCTTATCGGGGTGGAGAGAATATAATTGGGCAAATGCGAAAGATTATCGAGCTCTCTGACACGACTACTTGTCAACTTCTGGCCGGCCCACGCGGTTCAGGTAAAACCACGGAATTAAAACGTCTCCAGAAAAACCTGGAGGGTGACAGGTATTGGGTGGTTTATTGCGACGTTACCACAGGGATAGATCTGGAGGATACGGAAACCATAGATATTGTGCTGGCGTTGATAAAAATTGTGGTGGATGAGCTTGATCAGCGAGAGATACAAATTCCCCCTGAACTGCTAGAACAGTTTTTATCTAATTTCAAGGAAATCGTCCTTGTAAAGGAAGAATACGACAAATACGAAGCTGAAGTAAAAGCTGGAGTAAAAGCAGGTTTTGAGATTC
>QIEW01000076.1 GCA_003230535.1 bacterium | reverse complement strand
TCTTGGGTCTCATAGCAACGGGCTAAATCCAGATAGAGTTGGAGAGCTAGCGGGTGGTTGACTTCCAGAGCTTTTTTATAATGTTCAATGGCCTGATCCCATTTACCTTGCAGCTCGGCCACATAGCCCAGGCTCTGCCGCACGGAATAATCCTCATCGGAATGGTCTTCGAGATACTTTTGGTAACTCTCGGCTGCCTTCTCATATTCACCCAATTCAAAATAGCTGTCCCCAAGGTAAATCAACGCCCGCTGACCAGATTGCGTCCAGCTATATTTATCTCGCAGCGCGGTGAATTTGGCCTGCGCCATCCGGTATATCTGGCCCGCCTCATCGGAAGAACCTTTCGCAGCCGTTGCCTCCGCCTGCTGATAGAGCTGCATTCCTTCTGTTTCCAAGGCTCGGGCTCCATTTTGGGCCCCACCTATATATAAATAAACCAACCCGGCTACCGCCAATACCCCCCCTAAAGAAATAGCTATCGTAGTTACCAGCTTAACATTATTTTGAATAAACATTAACATCTTGCTGGTGGCGCTGATAAACTCATCCGGCGTCTTAAGTAACTGTTTGCGAGTAAGTCTTTTCTTAAATCTCATTGGCGTCCCCCTTGGGTAGCTAAAAGATTAACTTGATAGTATAGGAAGCTGTGGTGTCAGGAGTTACCTCCTGACACCTGCTAATAAAGGTTATCATGGTATGATGGCTGTCAGGTGGTAACACCTGACAGCACCTAAAAACCCGCCCGCAGGGCGCTTTGTTCATTTTTTTATAAAGTTCTTCAGACTTTCCTGCGTGTTTCCCTCTTTGCCAAAGAGTGGAATCTCCATCAGGGCAGCTAAACGGTTTGCATATAAGCCGTAATCGACATATTAGAGTTGATACAACGCTTGTTTTGGTCGGCTATTCCTTAGCCCCGGCTTTCCTCAGCAATTCAACTATTTCGTCATGACCTTCCACCCCGGCCCACATCAGGGCAGGATAGCCGTTATATTCTACATCCATATCAGCGCCGGCTTCCAGTAAGGCTCGCACGGTGGGAATATGGCCTTGGATTGCTGCGGAAATTAAGGGCGGCGGGCCGTCTCTGGGTTTCATCTTTGTATCGGCGCCTTTGTACAGGAGCGCCTGCACAATATTGGTATAACCGTATCTTGCCGCTATCATTAAGGCTGTTCGGCCATATTTGTTTTTTGCATTTACAGCGACGCCTGTGTCCAGTAATACCAGGGCAACGGTAGGATGACCTTCCGCGGCCGCAATCATCAACGGCGTCCAACCATTATCAGCTTTCACATTCACATCGGCGTTATTGTCAAGCAACAGTTGCACGGTAGTGGCGTGGCCTTTATTGGCGGCATTATATAAGGCCGTCCCGCCAATCTTGTTTTTCGCGTTCACATCGGCTCCGCTAACCAACAGGGTTCGTACAATGTCAGTGTGTCCCCTCCCGGCGGCTTTTATTAAAGCCGTTTCAGCGTTATTTTCTTGTGCATTTACATCAGCGCCGCTATCCAGTAATGCTTGTACAGCGGCGGTATGCCCAAGTCCTGCCGCCACCATCAAGGCTGTTACGCCATTATCGGCTTTCTCATTCACCTTAGCGCCCGCTTCTAATAAAGCTTGTACCGCGGCGCCGTTGCGTTTTGTTATTACCGCAGCCATTAAAGCCGTCTTGCCGATTTTATCTTTAGCATTCACATCGGCGCCCCTATTCAATAGGGTGCGTACCATATCGGTGTAGCCATAGCCCGCCCCCCACATCAAGGCTGTCCAACCAAGCTTATCCCTGGCATCTATATCAGCGCCCATACCCAACAGTTCCCCCACGGCGGCGGTGTCGCCTTTCCCTGCCGCCACCAGCAGCTCTGAATTAATATCTCCGGCCCAGACCGGAAAAATAATTAACAGGGAGAATAAAAAAAGTGTAATGCGTGTGAAAAACATCTGCTGTCCTATGAGGTACTTGCAAAAGTGCCAGGGCGGTGGCCCTGGCCTACCCTATATGGGTAGTGTTGGGGCCACTGCCCCAACATATAGTATGACTAACTTTTTTAAAATGACTTTTGCAAGAGGCTCCTATTATAGAATTATTCGGGTCTGGAGAAATCAAATTCTCACACCCTGCAACTCACCCCTCGCCATCTGCTTTATGGCTTATGGAAGGTCTTCTTCCAGCCGGATAATATTTATTCTTTCACGGATACCGCCGGTATTAACTTCTATCGTTTGCCCAGGCTCTACCCTACAAGGCAGATGCTCCCCCCATAGCTCATCCATCAGCCCTAGATAGTATTGTCCGCCTTTAGGGAGATGCAGAGTAAAACTGCCGTCCTGGGCGCTGGGGCGGGAGACAAAATCCGGCCTGCGGCTAGCCTTGGGTCGCCGGTTAGCCACAACCAACAGACCCGATATGGGCGCGCCGGAAGCATCCCTAATTACACCCTTAATAGCTGTATTGCCGGCTCTTATGGCATAGCGCCCCCTAAAAGAAGGAGTTGCCTTAGCCAAAGATTGTATGACAAAATCCAGCTTTAGTTGTTCATCTTCCCCAAACTTAACCGGCTCACTTATCCAGGAGGAATAATCCTCCGGCGTGAGCGGCCCAACCTCAATGTCTCCGGGAGGAGCAGCTTCCCGAGGGGCGCGTTTCCTGGCTACCAGGCGAAAATCACCCTCCGGCAGGCGCAATATGTAGAGGCCGTCCTGCTCGGTAAGCGCCGACTTATAGTCCGCCGGGCCGCGAAAGTCTACCTCCAGCGTTCCCGGCCCCTTCTCCGCTTCCGGGGACACTTCCAACTCCTCTCTCAGGAATGTCTCTATATCCGGAGGCGCCTCGCCTACATCCTCTTTATCCTCTTCCATAGGGAACACTTCATAAGCGTGAACCCGCGCCCCGGCTACCGGTTGTCCCTCCCGGTTACGGATTACTCCCCACGCTCCACCTCCCTCCAGAGGCGAAGAATACCTGACCCGCTGGAGGCTGCAACTACACCCCCCTATTAGC
>QIEW01000071.1 GCA_003230535.1 bacterium | reverse complement strand
TCCTCACTCACCGCACCTTCAGCCTGCCAATTTTTGTGGCGCTGATGTGGCTGGTGTATCAGGCGGCCTTTGTGCTGACGGAAGCGCCGACAGAGTGGCTGGAACTGGGCTTGACAGGTCTGGGCAACTTGATAGGGCAATTCCTGCCGGCGGGTTTCTGGCGATCCCTGGTAGTAGACGGAATCTTAGGCGGGGTAGGAAATGTTTTGAGCCTGCTGCCCCCGATCTTATTTCTATTTCTGGTTATCGCCGTGCTGGAGGATAGCGGTTATTTGGCGCGGGTGGCTTTTATCACCGATCGCATCATGCACCGGATCGGACTGCATGGCCGCTCGGTAATTCCAATGATCATGGGATTTGGCTGTGGTGTTCCGGCCATTATGTCCACCAGGACACTGACCAGCCGCCGCGATCGGCTGGCTACCATCCTTATCATACCATTTATGAGTTGCAGCGCCCGGCTGCCGGTGTATGCCGTACTTATTGGGGCTTTCTTTAGCTCCGGGGCGGCGGGTAATGTGCTTTTTTCGCTTTATATTTTAGGGATTGTCATTGCCATGCTAACCGCCAAGCTCATCCAACGGGTGCTGCTGCCCGGTCTTTCCGACCCTTTCGTCATGGAACTGCCTCCCTACCGGATGCCGACAATCCGCGGATTGGTCGTTCATATGTGGGAACGCTCCAAGCATTACCTGAAGAGAGCCGGCACTCTAATCCTCTATGCTTCGGTATGTATCTGGTTGCTGACCCAGTTTCCTAAGTTGCCGCCGGATCAGATGAGGGCGGATGATCCGGTAGCCGCTCAGGAACTCCGCTATAGCATGGCGGGGAAAATAGGGCAGGTATTGGAACCGGCGCTGCGACCGCTGGGGTTAGGAAACTGGAAGGTCGGCGTGGCCCTGATTTCCGGGTTTGCCGCCAAAGAGGTGGTAATCTCCACCCTGGCTACTCTTTATAGCGTCGGTCAAGGGGATGAGGAAGCTATTCCCTTGCGGAAGTCCATCCGGAAAGACCCTCTCTTTACCCCGCTCTCAGCCTATGCCTTGATGGTTTTTGTACTCCTCTATCTACCCTGCATGGCTACCATAGCGGCCATGCGCCAGGAGACCGGCGGCTGGGCCTGGCCGTCATTCGCCATGGTCTATACTACGGCAATAGCTTGGCTTACGGCCTTTCTGGTCTACCAGGGGGGCCTGCTGTTGGGATTAGGGTAGAAATCCTATAACTCAGTCTTGATGCAAACCTGTAATCCTAACCTTCGAAAAAGATTTTAATAGATCGCCAACCACTGCGGAAGGTGAATTTTATAAAATTGCTTGTTCCCTTTTAAAGAAGTTAGCCATACTATATGTTGGGGCAGTGGCCCCAACACTACCCGTATAGGGTAGGCCAGGGCCACCGCCCTGGCACTTTTTTTAGATGTTTCGGCTTGTCTCAAGCCGAAACCCAACAGGGCGCCGCTACCCTTGAATCCGCTGTTATCACGACATATGGGAGGGACTCCCGAAACACGAGTGTCCAAACACGAGTGTCCAATATTCTTGCAATTCATTGATGTTGTTGGCGTTAGTCCTCTTTCTTGCCGGGCGGATTACGAGGTCTCTATTAAGGAATTGAAGAGTGGATTAACTAAGGCACAGCCGCTTGATAGCGGGCCAGGCTTGTTTTAATGCCTGGGTGCGGTGGCTTATTCGGTTTTTTATGGCGGAGCCTGCCTCAGCCAAAGTTTTTCCATATTGAGGGATAATGAATACCGGGTCATACCCAAAACCCCGCTCTCCTTTCGGGGAGGTACCGATCACCCCTTCGCAGCTACCTTCAAACAGAAAGTGTTCCCCGGTTATGTCAGCTAGGGCGATAACACACCGGAACCTGGCCTGCCGACGTTCCGGAGGGACCCCTGCCAGCTCCTCCAGCAAGCGAATTATATTTTCCAGATCGGTGGCCCGGGGACCGGAAAAGCGCGCCGAATATATTCCCGGCCTCCCATCCAGAGCATCTACCTCCAGCCCCGAATCGTCGGCAAT
>QIEW01000093.1 GCA_003230535.1 bacterium | reverse complement strand
TATTCTAATACTCTATCCAGGCTAAATACAACCCGTAAGGGGGGGCGGTAGGGCCGGCCCGGCAGCGATCCCGGGACGCCAAAATTCCAGGTATCTCCCCGGGGGCAAGTTTCCCCCGGCCAACCTTCACTAATGTCCCCAATATGTTGCGAACCATATGTCTTAGGAAGCCATTAGCCCGCAGCCTCACGCTAAGAAGGCGGCCCTCCAATTCTTTATCCCAAGGCATGGTACTCTGCAAAAAGGTCTCTATGCTCAAATCGTAGAGGCTGCGGACGGCGGTTTTAGTGGAGCTGCCCGAACCCTGGAACGCCCCAAAATGGTGTGGAACGCCCCAAAATGGTGGGTTCCCAATAGCGATTGCGCCGCCGTTTCCATAGCTTGGATATCCAAGGAGCAAGGAATATGCCAAGCGTGACGGCGCTCAAAGGCTGAGGGGCATTGTCCGGTAAGTATGCGGTAGAGATAGGTCTTGCTTTTGGCGGAGTAGCGGGCGTGAAAATCAGCGGCCACCACCTCGCCGCTTTTTATTACAATATCTTTAGGTAAGAGTCTGTTGAGGGCTTTCTGGAGGGCTTCTGTGGGTATGGGCTGGGATGTGTGAAAATTAGCCGCTTGTCCTAAGGCATGCACTCCCGCATCAGTGCGGCCGGCGCCGTAAAGGACAACGGTCTCCCCGGTAATCCGTGATAATTTATCCTCCAGCATCCCCTGGATGGTACGACCTTTCGCTTGCCGCTGCCAGCCCTGGTAGGCGCTACCGTCGTATTCTATGAGTAATTTTATGTTCCGCATAAATCGACTGCACAGGATGAAAAGGGAGAGCAGGCGAGAATTACTTTTGGAAATCTCTATAGTACTCTCCCCCGATCCCCTCTTTCTCCGATCTCCTTATAATTAAGGATCTCACGAATTTGGGCCTGCATTTTGTCGATATGCGTAGCCGGCCAAAATATTCGTAGACAATAGGGACAACTGGAGAAATGGGATTGTGTGGCGAAGACATAAGCCGGGACGGCTGCTCTCACCAGTTCCTTATTTATTGGTTGAAGGAGGTAGTTACAGATTAAGCAGCGCGAAAACAGCCTTCCTTTAAGCTGTAAATCCAGTTCACGGATAACCTGCCGCAGCTGATCAGGCAGTAGATCGTGCTCAACCAGCAGGTATGGTTTGGCATATCGACAGAGGACGAGGCGGGTGTCCCTGGTTAAAATCAGGCGTTGTTCCGCTTTAGCCTATCCTAAGTATTTCCCCGTCAGTGAGATACGGATTATAGACTGTATCATAACCAAATATCCGCAACCATTTAGCCAGCTTCCCCAACATTACATCGGCGAAGAACCGCATATTTAATTGATAAACAATTGTTAATCAGCCGCCATTCACTGTAACAATACGGCGACTAAGCTGTAATTAGAGACTTTTTCTGGATTCTATATATCAGATGAGGCGCTTGCAAAAGTCATTTTAAAGAAGTTAGCCATACTATATGTTGGGACAGTGGCCCCAACACTACCCATATGGGGTAGGCCATGGCCACCGCCCTGGCACTTTTGCAAGAGGCTCCATGGTTAATGAATACCAAGCAGCTTGTGAAGCTGTAACTGAAAGCGGCAAGATAAATTGTCTTCTAAAATCCATTGGGTTAGTTTTTGGGGTTCCAACTTACCCCAGACAACACTGAAAATAATTTTAGCCTTAGTTTGATATTGAACCAACACAGCTTTAGCCCAATTATAGTCCTCCCGATTACTAATCA
>QIEW01000078.1 GCA_003230535.1 bacterium | reverse complement strand
TTTGGCCATGAGACTATCTACGTTACCGGGCTTAACGCTGCCGCCGTATAAAATTCTGGCGCCTTCTGCGATTAGCTCCCCGAATCTTTGTTCTAACCAATTCCGGATAAAAGTATGCACTTCATTAGCTTGTTCCGGGGTGGCTGTTTGACCGGTCCCGATAGCCCACACCGGCTCATAGGCAACAACCAGATCCTGAACCTCGGCTGCGGTAAGCTCAAGGAGCCCCTGATCCAGTTGTCTCTCAATTACAGCGGTAGTCTGGCTGGCCTGCCGCTCCTCCAGTTTTTCCCCCACGCACAGAATAGGGCGCAACCCATGCCGGATGGCCGCCTTCACCTTATTGTTTACCATATGATCGGTTTCCCCGAAAACGTGGCGGCGCTCAGAGTGGCCTAATATGACATACTGACAATCCACATCCACCAACATTAGCGGTGAAACTTCGGCCGTATATGCTCCCTTTTCCTCCCAATACATATTTTGGGCGGCAAGCTTTACGGGCGTACCCTGTATAAGTTCCGCTACCGTCGATAGGGCGGTAAACGGTGGGGCTAATACTGTTTCTACTCCCTCTATCCCTTCAAGCTGAGGTAATAATGCGGCAATTAATTCTTTTGCCTGAGTGCGGGTATTGTGCATCTTCCAGTTAGCGGCAATAAGCGGACAACGCATGGTCGACTCCTTTCTTAATGGTGTAGAATTAGGTTGACAGGGCTATACAGTGAATAGGGACATGTATTATCACGCCTGCCAATATATGGATTATTCACCGCAAAGACGCAGAGTACGCAGAGATAATTTAAGTGCACAAGGAATTCCAACCTTTTTCTCTGCGATCTTTGCGTCTCTGCGGTTATATTTGTTTATAGTTCAATCTAAAATGCAGTTGCTTCAAGTTTTCTGGCGGAGGTAATACCATGTAAGTGTTCCCCGATTTTAGCCACTGTTTGCGATGAAACCGAGAGATGGGTTACCTTGATTCCCGAATCGTGGATCGCTTGTTGCCAGAACTGATCCCGCTCGATGACCAAGGATTCATAAGCGCATTCGTAGTATAGCTCGGAGATACGGGCGGTAGCCAAAAGTTTTAGACAGACATAGCAAGGAGCCAGAGTTGTATAAATTACGGACTCACTTACGGCGATTCCATAGCGGGCGGCCTGAGCCAGGGCGTTGGATTCGGCATGGGTAGCCCGACAGTAGTTATATTTATCTATATCAGGCACCTGGATACTCCTCCGGTAACACACTCCCTCATCAATACAATGGGGCGCTCCCGGCATCGCTCCATTGTATCCGGTGGCCAGTATATGTTTATCCTTGACGATTACGGCGCCGGTGGGCCGGGAAAGACATGAGGAGCGGCCGGGAAAGACATGAGGAGCGCGAGCTGATAATCTTGGCCACCACCATAAAATACTCATGCCAATTAGGTCGGGACAACTGCTGCATCTTCTGCTGTAACTTCATTTCCAGGCAAAAAGCCTTTTTATTATTGTTTTGGTTACGAATTAACGCCAAAATCCAGCTCGCCGTTTTTCTTCTCCGGCTTATACCGTTGAGCGCGTTTAAAAGCGGATATTTGGATGGGAACATCCGGTTTTTTGCCGGAAAACAAATCCTTTATCGTAAAAATTTGTATTTTAGAATAGTCTTTATTGAAAGCTATCGACCGATAAAAGCCCTTCCCCGCCGCTTCTTCCGCCATGTTTCTGGTAGGGTTCTCCAATGTTATAAAA
>QIEW01000480.1 GCA_003230535.1 bacterium | reverse complement strand
AGTGCCCTGCATCCCGGGGGATTTCCCTGCCTTTGAGGCATATGGGATAGCGGTGACAATCACCTGATTCGGCGCTGCATCTGAATTCGTGGGTTCCCTCTTCGGTTTTCTCCAGGTAATCCATGGGGATATCACATAGTTCGTCCAGATATACGCCTTTAGTTTGAAGGTCAACCGCTTCCGGCGGCAACGCATTCTTCTTGGGGGCGCTGAACACGGTAACCCCGCACTGCTTATGAATTTGCTGATTTTGTTCGGCGTCAGCGTAGCCCTCGAAAGTACACCATCAGGTTAACCAACCGGCTGAAACTCAGGCTTTGGCGAAACCGGCTCAACTGGCTGTGGTCAATGCGGAGCTTACGGTTAAGCGGCAGCCCCACAAATGCGCGGTTGGTCTTTTGCTCTAAGTTGTTCAGCTGGGCAGAGGGGGATTTGACAGAAGATTCAGGATTGGCTTATTATTTTTACAAATCTCCCCTGGCTCCCTCTTGTCCAAAGAGGGGAATCTCCATCAGCTACGGACGATATTGGCGAGGATATCTTGAGCGCCTGCATCCAGAAGCTGTCTCCCCAAATCTTCCCCTAAAGCTTCCGGGCGCTCCGGTTTTCCCCATAGCTCATTGCGGATGAGTTTCTTTCCGTCGCAGGAGGCTACCATCCCCTGAAGCCGCAATTTATTGTCCTTTAACTCGGCATAAGCCCCTATCGGCACCTGGCAGCCCCCCTCCAGGTGGTGTAGTAAGGCGCGTTCGGCATATACCGAAAGTGCAGTCGGCAGGTGATGGATAATTTGTAAGCATTCTCGAATATATGTGCCGGGGCCTTGGATATCCTCTTCCCGAACCTCGATTGCCAAGGCGCCTTGACCTACCGCCGGCAGCATCCATTCCAGCGGCAGCAGTTGAGTAATCTCGCTCTCCCGGCCCAGCCGTCGAACACCGGCGGCGGCAATTATAATAGCATCCAAATTGTCCTGGGTCAGCTTGCGTATTCGAGTATCCAAATTGCCTCGCAGGGAGACTATTCGAAGATGCGGGTATTGGTGCAGAAGCTGTGCCTGACGTCGGAGGCTGCTGGTGCCTACCGCCGCTCCCGGGGGGAGCGCCTTTAAGGAACAACCCCCGCGTGAGATTAGAGCGTCCCGGGCCTCCTCACGTTTTGTGATGGCTCCAATAGTAAGTCCGGGGGGCAGGTTTGTAGGTAAATCCTTTAAGCTATGAACTGCCAGGTCTACCCGTCCATCCAGTATTGCTTCCTCTAATTCTTTTACAAACAGTCCCTTATCGCCAATCTTGGCTAACGGTACATCAGTTACCTTATCTCCCTTGGTTTTGATCTTTACAATATCTATTTCCAACTGTGGCCGATAATAATATCTGATGTTTTGGGCTATCATATTGGTCTGACAGAGAGCTAAAGCGCTGCCTCTGCTGCCTATCCTTAGTTTCATCTACCCTCCTCTTCTACTGAACCCGAATAATTCGGGATTTATAACACACTCGGAGTTGATCTCTTCCGTAGCGGGAGTTTTCGGTAATTTGTATGAGCCATTTTGTTTTTGACCGTTATTTCGTAACTAGCTGTATTCAAATAATATCATCAATGTTTGCCGTGGATTTATGAATAATCCGGGTGAAAAGATTACCAGCGTTACATTATAATAAAGACTTCCACTGCGCCGCGTTTAATAGTAAAAATATGGTCAAATATTTCAATCACAAAAAAAACCTCCTGGAGCGCCCTAAGCATAGCCCTAAACCGGCGTCATTGCAAGGAGAAATGCCAAAGCTGAAGATGTAAACTGTTTAACTGTTCGCATAATATAAAAAAGTTTTATTCTTCCAGCGCTTGCAATAAAGCTCCGGCTTTATAGAGAGTTTCGTAATATTCTTTTTCCGGTTCTGAGTCGGCGACTATTCCCGCCCCAACTTGAACGTAAGCCATATGATCCTTTATCACAAATGTGCGGATAACAATGTTTAGGTCCATATCGCCGGCAAAGTCGATATACCCTACAGAACCAGTATAAATTCCCCTTCGGGTGGGCTCCAGCTCATCAATTATCTCCATCGCCCGCACTTTGGGCGTGCCGGTGATTGTCCCGCCGGGGAAGCAGGCCCGGATTATATCTATAGCGTCTTTGCCCGATTTTAGCTTCCCCCGGACGTTAGATACAATATGAAATACATGGGAGTAATCCTCGATTGTCATCAGTTCTGAGACCTCCACTGAACCATGGCGGGAGATGCGGCCCAAATCATTACGTTCCAAATCCACCAGCATGATGTGCTCCGCCCGCTCCTTATCAGACAAGATAAGCTCCGCAGACAGCGCCATATCTTCCTGCCGGGTCCTCCCCCGGGGTCTTGTCCCGGCGATAGGTCTGGTCTCTACCAGGTTTCCCCGAAGACTCAGGAGACGCTCCGGCGAGCAGCCCGCAATGGTGACATCTCCCAGTTCCAGATAGCAGCTCATCGGCGAGGGGTTAATTTGGCGTAACCTCCGGTAAAGTTCAAAGTCGTCTCCGGAGATATGACATGCCAGACGCTGAGAGATGTTTGCCTGAAAGATATCACCGGCCCGGATATACTCTTTAGCCGCTAATACCATCTTCTCAAACTGAGACTTTGTGAGATTGGCTTCCACCTTCCCCGGTTTACAGCAGGAACTCTTAAGATTTGCA
>QIEW01000206.1 GCA_003230535.1 bacterium | reverse complement strand
CACAGAGAGCGCGGAGGATAAACCAATTGTTTTTAAATGAGTTACAGAAGTACTACTCTCTGTGACCTCTGCGTTCTCTGCGGTTAAAATCACCGAGCCTTGGTCAGTATTTTAGTTTGCCGTAACATGACTTAGTATAAGAAGTCCCATTTTATCGGTTTATTAAAACAATAAGATAAGATACCATAAACCTATTTGTGGCGATGAAAAAAATCCCCCTTAATCCCCCTTTGCCAAAGGGGGAGACCCGGAGGGTACTTTTTTTAATTATTAATAACCATGAGGAAAGTGAATTAGTCTATGTCCGATACTATCTTAGTCGTAGATGATGAACTACATACAGGGAAGGCCTGCGTCAAGCCCTGGAATTGGATGGCTACAAAGTAATTACCGCTGAGACGGGAAGAGAGGCCAAAAGGCTGCTTCAGCAAAATAAAGTAAATTTAATTCTTACCGACCTTAGAATGCCGGGAATTGACGGTTTAGAACTCCTCAGCTTTTCCCGGGAACTTTTCCCTTATATAGAAGTTATCGTAATCACGGGCTACGGCACTATAGAAACAGCGGTGAAGGCTATGAAGGACGGCGCCTACGACTTTGTCACCAAGCCCGTTGTCCTCGACAAGCTTTCCGCCTTAATAGAGAAAGCTCTCTCTAAGCAACGCCTTGCTTTAGAAAATGTTTACCTTAAGGAAAAGCTCAAAAACCGCTACCGTTTTGAGCAGATGATCGGTAAAGGTAAAAAAATGCGGGAGGTGATGGGCTTAATTGAGCAAGTGGCCCCCAGCAAAACCACCATCATGATAAATGGGGAATCAGGTACCGGCAAAGAACTCTGCGCTAACGCCATCCATACTCTCAGTCCCAGGGTGGATAAGCCGTTTATCAAAGTCCATTGCGCCGCTCTTTCAGAAGGGATACTGGAAAGCGAGCTGTTCGGGCATGAGAAGGGGGCGTTCACCGGAGCCTACGAATCCAAAAAGGGCCGCTTTGAGCTGGCTCATAAGGGAACGCTGTTTTTGGATGAGATTTCCGCAATTCCCCCTCATATCCAGGTAAAGCTCCTGCGGGTGTTGCAGGAGAGAGAATTTGAGCGGGTAGGCGGCCAGAAGACCATCCCGGTGGATGTGCGCCTGATTGGGGCCACCAATAAGGATTTGGCCCAAGCAGTGAAAGACGGCTGGTTTAGAGAGGACCTCTACTATCGGCTGAACGTAATTAATGTTAATTTGCCTCCCCTCCGGGAACGCAAGGAAGACATTCATATCCTGGTGGAATACTTTATGGATAAATTCAGCAGGGAAAATCAAAAGGATGTCCGCCAGATTACCCCGGAGGCTACAGAGCGGCTTCTGGCCTATAATTGGCCGGGCAACATCCGGGAACTCCTCAACAGCATAGAGAGCGCCGTGGTGCGCTCTACAGGGGGCGCTATCGGCGCTCAAGACCTTCCCCATTATGTCGCCCCTACCTTTAGCCACATAGTAAACTCCTCGGAATGCCGCATATCCCTTCCGGTAGGATCTTCGATGGAGGAGTTAGAAAAAGAAGCTATCATAAAAACCCTGTCGGCCACCGGAGGGAACAAGCAGAAAGCCGCCCAAATCTTGGGGATCGGGTTAAAGACTTTATATCGGAAACTGGAACATCTCCGGCAGGAGGAAAATTTATCCTCCCCCAAGCCCCTCTCCGGGGTCCAAAAATCAACCATATTCCCAGGATAGGGCAGCGTTTCGTATTATGTTATGGCAAAATCAAACTTTCTCCAACGGTGCACAACTGGCGATTCATTTATCTCGGAAATTCCTTTTAATATTCTATCACG
>QIEW01000103.1 GCA_003230535.1 bacterium | reverse complement strand
GGCGTTCATATTTGCCTAAGTTTAGAATTTCAAAGGCCCGGTAATTCTGGCCGGATTTTTTAAGCTCCCGCTGCACCCCGATCATACGCTTGCGGGTAGTGTGAACAGCGAATTTACCTAGATCAGAACCAATCCACTTCCGGCCCAGCTTTTCGGCAACCGCCAGGGTAGTGCCGGAGCCACAAAAGAAATCAGCGACTATATCGCCTTCATTGGAAGAAACATTAATTATCCGTTTAATGAGCGCTTCAGGTTTCTGGGTAGGGTAGTTGAGACGCTCGCTAGCAACCGGATTAATAAATGGTATCTGCCAAACGTCACTGATAGGTTTTCCAGTAGTATCGGCATAAACTACCTTATAATTACCACTTGCAATAAGTTGCTTTACTTTAGGATTGTCTCTATTGTAAACGACCAATCCAGTGGATCCACCACCACCACCGATGAGATAGCCTTTTTCATACTTTCCCTTGAGATTCTCAGTAATTTCCCGCTGTTCATTGAATATCCAAGATGTCCCCTTGGTAAAGTGTAGAATGCCGTCGTGATTTTTTTGCAACATCTTGCTCGAAGCAGTCCACTTTTCGTAGTGCCAAACAATATCGTTATTACCAAAAAGTTCATCCAGTACTAGCCGCATATAACTATTAACCCGCCAATCACAATGCACATAAATACTGCCGTCATCGGCCAGTAAATCCCGCATCAGCGCCAGGCGTTCGTAAATCATGGCGATAAAGCTATCGGCTCCTTTGCCCCAGGTATCCCGATAGGCCAGTTCCTCTAAAATCCCCGGCTTTTTGGTAAACTGGTCATCCCCAATTGTTATGTTCATGGAGAAATCGGCGCCCACGTCAAAGGGCGGGTCAATGTAGATAAGCTTTATCCCGCCTTGCTTTTCTACCTCTTCCCGCATTGTCCCGTTTTTAAGACTGCTTAGGATTAGCTTGTTATCCCCCCAGATCAGCTTATTTGTCCAGCCCTTAAGCTGCCGGCCCCGGTCATCAACATCAAAAAGACTAAGCTGCCTTTTAGTGTCTTTCTCCGCCCTGGGCTCATCAACATTTTCAATCACCTGAAAGGGCAGAACCACGTTACAAACCTCGTTGGTTTTCCCGTTCCAAACCAGTTCCACTTCTCTTTTTTCCTCAAACAACAAAAAGCGGTACTTTTCCGGCAAGGACTTACCTGCTTCTAAGTACCTGGTAATATCACGTATTTCGTTATCTGTTAGTTTCATAACTTCACCTATAACCCAGATTATTCATAAATCCACGGCAAACATTGGTGATGTTATTCAGGTGGCGGCAGGTTCAGGAAACCTGCCGCTCGTTCAGGCTGTGCTGTCAGGTCTGAGGACCTGACAGCACAAACAGGCTAAACAGCACAAATCCTAAAACGGTATATTGGATATTTCCAGGTCCCTAAGTCATGCAAATGATAAAGATGGGTTACATCGCCTGACAACTTTCACAGACACCCCGCAGCTCCACCTTTAACGCTAATACCTGATAACCCATAGTTTGCATTTTATTTAGGTCAACGAGTTGGCAACCCGGCTGGAGTATATCAGAGATACATTGACACTTATAGCAGATAAAATGAGAATGGGGCTCTGTATTTCCGTCAAAACGTTTAAATCCCTCGCCAAAATCCAACTCCAAAATGCTGCCCTCCTTTGTTAGTATAGCCAAATTCCGACAGATGCTCCCGAAGCCGATCTGAGGAAAACGCTGACTTATTTGTTGGTGGACCCACCCGGCGGGAGGATGGGTAATCGTGGATTTAATCTGCTCAAGGATGAACCTTCGCAGCTCAGGCATTAATGAGCATTGGATGTAGTTCATGATTTGGGCGGGAAGATAATCGGGGATGTCGATCTCGTTTAATTTGGTCTCTAGTAATTTATCCAACGTTACGTCCACTGCAAAAACCCCCAAATATATGTTTCTTACAAAATTATCCCATTAAAATCAATAAGTTAGCGCACCTGACGGTGCGGACTTTGTGCAGTCTGGTCCTGACCTGACTGCGGTTTTTTAGGTGGTGGCAGGTTCAGGAAACCTGCCACTCATTCAGCCTGTCGGGTTTGAGAACCCGACAGCACATAAAAACTTATCTGCTTGTTTTATTGGACATAAACCAGGAAATTCCTATACGTTTATATTACAAATCCATTTTGCCCCCAAAGGAGTTTTGGAAATAAAATTAATTTTCGGACGGTTTTGTATCCGATATCGGCAATGAGGATAAAATTGGTGAATATTAGTCATAACCTGGCGGGACAGATCGGTAGCTTCACCTAAAGGAAACAATAATTCCAGCGCGAGATTATATTTATGGTAGTTCACTTTTTTTTATTAACTTTTTGTTTTGCTGTGGAGAGTATTTCTTTTTTGAGGAATGCTTTCCCTCGGGCAATTCGAGACATCACCGTTCCTATAGGTATCTGTAACATGTCGGCAATTTCCTGATATGAATAACCGCCCATGTAGGATAATATCACCGGTGTTTTATATTTTTCCGACAGCTTATCCAGCGCCCGTTGAATATTTTCACTTAATACATGATTCATAAATTCTTTGCCTGAATTTTGAACCTCCCGAGGATTGTAGTTGACCAAGTCAATATCAATATCAACATATCTTTTTTGTTTTTTAATTTGTTGAAAATAGCAATTGCGCAAAATCATGAAAAGCCAACTTTTTATCTTAGCAATATCCTTAAGCTGCTCGAACTTTTCAAATGCCATCCGAAATGTCTCCTGAGAGAGATCCTCGGCGTCATAGGAGTTCCCTGACAATCTATAAGCTGACCGGTAAATAAAATCCAGGTAGGGAATGGCCAACCTCTCAAAGTCGGATAGCTTCGTTTTCTTATTAGATAATAAAGACATTACATTTATTCCCAAAATAAATTTGCTATGGTACTTTATGTTTTAAAACCTTGTATTCAGAGAGTCAAATATTTTAATTTATCATCTCTCCTTGCGCCGAGTTGGAGTTGGGAATTGGAGTTGGGAATATGAGAGGAGCATTTTCTGCCCGATAGTTTCCCAATCATATTTTTGGGTTACTAATTGGCGGGCATTTTGTATAAGATGCTGCCACAGCTCTTGATGTTGGCAAAGCTCTAAAATTCCCCGGGCCATCTCGGTGGGTGTATCGGCAAGCAGGAGATGTTCTCTATCACTGACTTCCAGCCCTTCAGCGCCGATGGTGGTGGACACTACCGGCAGCCCCAGGCTCATGGCTTCTAAAATCTTGATCCTGGTCCCGCCGGCGA
>QIEW01000433.1 GCA_003230535.1 bacterium | reverse complement strand
AACCCCTTGTTTTCCCGCGGCATATGAGATTGCTTCACTTCGTTCGCAATGACATTTAAACGTGTGCTTTTTACTGAAACGCTATACTAGTGCACCGTTTCGTAAGTCTTTAGGTTTATCCTGCATTACTTTGTCATTCCTGTGAAAGCAGGAATCCATAGGTTTTTTGCCAGGCTCCGGCTGGCGCCTACGCCCAGACGAGTCGGTCTGGATTCCTGGTCAAGCCAGGAATGACAGGCATTATAAACCCAGTTATTTACAAAATGGTGTGCTAGTGCACTGTTTCGTAAGTTTTTAGGTTTATCCCAGAGGAGCAATACATCCAGACAACTTTTGTCTTTCCCGTAATTCTTTTGCAAGTCGAATGAGATCGTCGTATGGTAATTCCAATTTTTCTACAACCTCTTTCTTAAATTGATTGAAACCTATTCTTGCTAATGTTTTGGCAAGCCTTTCATTAGATTGCGCTTTTCCCCTATAAACTCTTAAAACAGAAGCAAGGTATTTGGGCACGCTATCTGAAGGTACCGACCTAGCAAGTTCTTGGGCAATAACTGGAACTGTTCCCATCTTTCCACCAATAAATATTTTCCATCCGTCAGTCATTCCATGAATTCCAAAATCATTAAGCATTGTATTTGCACAACAATTAGGACATCCAGAAACACTAATTTTGAACTTTACTGATGTAGGAAGACCCCGAAATTTTTCTTCCAAATGCTTAGCCATTGGAAATGTTCGCTGTAACCCAAATGGCGAAAAATCAGCCCCTGGACAGCATTTTACCTGACGGACGTCGCGACCAATTGAACGAACATCAAATCCAGCTTCCAAGATGGCTTGCTTAGCTTCATAGTAGCTCTTTTCCGGAATGCCTACAATTATCATACTTTGACCTGTAGAAAGATGCCCTACTTTTCCATACTTATCAATGATGTCAACCAATTTACGAAGTTGATCTGCATCAAAACATCCAGTTGGTACACCCACTGATAGGGCAAAGTTGCCATCACGCTGTTTGCCTAGACATCTATACCCTGGGAGTTCTTTGTGTTCCATTGTTGTTTTTCTAAGTTCTTGATTCTGCTTTGCATAAGTATCCATAATTTAATCTCCCTTTAATTACTACAATGGTTAGTTGCAGCCATCATACCATGATAACCTTTATTATCAGGTGCCAGGAGGTAACTCCTGACACCACAGCAAAACGAAATTTCTATACGCTTAAATTATAAAAATATTACCCTATATACTCGGGGGATGTCTACATATCCTACCCCAGATTACCGGCCTTATCGCCTCGTAACAGCTTGCGCATCCTTTGGCTTTCAGCCTCCAGTTGTTCTCGGTTGATAGGTGTAATGAGCCGGACGCCGCACTCCGGGGCCGCCTCAATTACCCGTTTGAGGCCGGCAAACTTGCGGTCGGCAAAAACAGAAGCTATCTTCACCATCTTCGCCGCACCATGAGAAATGCAGGCAAATTCCGCCGCCGCCAAGGCATAAGTATTACCATTGAAAGCTAACGCCAACCCTCCCCCCGATCTTACCAACTTAAAGGCCTCGACGTCGGTTATACTATCCCCCACAAAGACAGCCGACGACACATCCTTGCCTAAAGCCTGAAGGCTTCCCGCGATAGCTTCCGCCTTCCGCTCCCCACCCATAACCTTAATCTGTTCCAGCAATTTTCCCGCACACTCCAGCTTAGGCAATTCCTCCCAGATGATGCTATTCAAGCGTTCCGCTGCCTTTCGTAAGGCGATAATTTCAGCGGGGGATGGAAATGCAGGCAGGGAAACTATTTCCCGGCCCAGCCCTTTAAGACGCTTTGCTTCCGCTAAGGATAGACGATATTTATCTACAGGCAAACGGGTGCAGTAAATATGCTCCCTGGGGACCAAATCCCGGTAAATAGTATGGGCAAACTGCTCATAGCTGGTGGTAATAATAAACAGCGGCATAAGCTCCTGGATCTGTCGCAGGGCTTCAGGCGCACCCGACACCCACACCACGGATGAGGCTGAATACTCCCGTAACGCCTGATCCGTAACCCCGGCAGCCAACATAAACGGCAACACCAGCCGGAGTGTGTCCCCTGCTTGATAATCAGGCCGCACCACCACATCCACCAAGTAATCATCATAGCGTGAAAGCTGCGTAAACAGCCGCTCGCCGTCAGGGATAAACTCCCCGGCCAGCTCAAACGCATTATCATTAATACATAACGGCCCTTCACTATCCGAATAATACGGCATAACCTTAAGCCT
>QIEW01000303.1 GCA_003230535.1 bacterium | reverse complement strand
CGTGATAGAATATTAAAAGGAATTTCCGAGATAAATGAATCGCCAGTTGTGCACCGTTGGAGAAAGTTTGATTTTGCCATAACATAATACGGAACCTTTTTAATGAAACGCTCTCTAGTGATGTAAAGACTATAAAAACAAACCACCTGAACACATAAGCGTTAACTTAATAATTGCCAAAGTTAGTAAAAATAGCTTTCAGCTTTTCATTTTGCATGAGTCTCTTACGGGGAGCTTCTATCAACATTTTTGATATGATACATTCCGCCAAACCCAATCTCGGATTTACAGCTTGGCTTAACAGGTGAAACATCAGTGAGGTCTCACGCCAGAGACATCTGCTGCGACCGGATGTTTTGGCAAAGCGGGTACCCCCAGGGGAAAAACGCTCCCCGGCACAAATCAATGCTTCAACCAGAAAAGCTGCCAGTAGCTTGCCATGCAGCCAGACGCAAGCGCCGGTCAAATCCTGCTTAGGAAGGTAACCTATGCCCAACAATGATTTTAGACGCTTGAACCCGAATAATTCGGGATTTATAACACGCTCGGAGCTGGTCGCTTCCATAGCGGGAGTTTTCGGTAATTTGTATGAGCCATTTTGTTTTTTGACCGTTATTTTGTAAGTAGCTGTATTCAAATAACATCACCAATGTTCACCGTGGATTTATGAATAATCCGGGTTTATAACGAACCCACAAGCTCCGCCGCTATCTGTTCGGCGACGCTCAAGACTGTAGTAACATACCTGTCAAAAGTTAGGTTGGAAATCACCTCCTGATAGGCTGCATTACCCATTTTAGCACACTCCTCCGGATTTTGCAGTAACCAGAGAATTTTTTTCTTTATCCCCTGAACATCGCCTATTTCTACCAATAAACCTGTTTTACCATCAATTATATGTTCTACGGTAGTTACTCCGGAGGTAGTAATTACGGGCTTGCCCAGAGCCATAGCCTCCATGATAACCACGGTCCCCAAAGTGCGGAGATGACGAACCAAGGGAATGACCACTATCTTAGCTCCGGCCAACAACTCCAGATACCGCCGATAGGGCACGTCATGATATACTCTAAGGTTTGCCGCAGGCCGCTCTATCCCCTCCATGCTCCGCCGGTCGCTTACGATAACCAGCTCCGCCTCCAACCCTTCCACCGCGGCTAGGAGTGTCCTATAGTCCCTCCCCGACCGTCCGGCGCTAAAGATATAACCATCATCGGTATCCACCGGTCGAGGATTAGGGATATTGGTATGGCCCGGGATATGTACGAATTTTTCGGGGGGCAGCCCCAAAAACCGGGCATAATATTCTCTCTCCGCCTGTGAGAGAACGGAGACGGCTTTTACTCCCGCCAGCGCCCGTTTATGCAGCACATGCTTTAACCGCCACCTCCAGCTATCCTGCGGCTCATCCAGCATCAGGTCCAGCAGCAGATGGGGCTTCCACCCTCCCCTAAGCAGGTTGTTTAACAGGGAAAACCAAATCCCCGTCTGGAAATCCCCGGTAATCACAATATCGTATTTACCTCTCCGGCAGAGCAGCTTTAAGGCCGCAACGAGGGGGGCATTATCCAATCTATCCAGCGCCCCTCTTAAGCCGGCAGGCGGTATACCCGATTTTAAGGCGGCTATTTTCCAGGGCGGAGTCCGCCGCACACAATCCGTGCGCTCCCTCCACAAGGGAGATTGCTCTTCTATAATAACGTAATCGGTAAGGATACGAGGAGGCATCATTTATAGTAGCTGGTTTCTCATGGTTTGACGGCCAC
>QIEW01000084.1 GCA_003230535.1 bacterium | reverse complement strand
CAAGTTATATGTAAAAGCGCTTAAGTCTTGCTTTGCTGAATTGCAAACAATCAAGGCTGAGCATCAAACTGCTTTTGCGTAACATGAGTTAGGTAATAGATATTTAATTCTCTGGAAACCTCCCCTGAAATGTGATTACGAAAAAATTATATAACCTCGGGATTAGTCTAAATAAAACCTAGCGCACCTGCGGTGCAGGTTTTTATACTTCCTCTCCCCTGGGGGAGAGGATTGAGGTGAGGGGGCGCACTATTACTCCATTTCCCCTCACCCTAACCCTCTCCCCAAAGGGCGAGGGGATGAAAAAAGGAAACTCCTATACCTTGAACTTAATTATAAATAAATTTGAAAATGGAGGAAAAATTATGAAGGCAAGGATGTATATATGTATTATGATAGCAGTTTGTTGCCTGTTTTGGGCTGGGTCTTCCTACGGCGAAGAGAAGCATCATGGGGAGCATGACACTCATGCCGTGGAACCCGACACTCATAGCGGCCATGATGCTCAGGCGGTGGAGCGCGACGCCCACGGGGGGCATGAGGCTCCTGCCGGAGAACATGAGGCCCAAGCTGAAGGTCACGAAACACCCGCTGAGGAGCATGATCCCCACGGCGGCGGTCACGAGACACACGCAGCAGAGGTGCACGATACCCAAGGCGAGGGACATGAAGTCGCCGCCGTTCACGATGCGCATGGCGGTGGCGATGCGCATGGCGGCGGTGACGCGCACGGTGGGGGTGGCGGGCATGGCGGCGGCCATACCCCGATAGGTAATGACGCCGAATTTGTAGGTTATCTTTCTTTAGGCTTTATAGCCTTTGTGCTTATTGCTATTCCCATTGGAGTGAGCATAGAGAACAAAAAGAACCCTCATGGGGCTCATCATTAAGTTTACCCTTCTTACAGTAACTTCAACAGGAGAAGAAGTTACTGAATAGTTTTGAATCCGCACAAACAGTTGACATATTACACAATAAATGCCAGCGGATGCTATCCGCTAATAAATTGTGGGAGGAGGTAATTGCTTTATGGTTATCCCTAAATTTATCATGAAAGCTTCTGATGCTCTTCATAAAGTAGAGCTATCGATGGAGGTAAAATATGCTTCCGTCGCCAATTCGGTATTGAACCGAAACATCGGGAGTAGACTGTTGGACGCTATTCATAACTTTGACTTGGCGATAATCAAAGGGGTGGACAATTTTGTCCAGTCCCTGGTGCACCGACACGACAAATGATACCAATTTGCAATCAATACATACAGATATCATATAGATGTTTCGGCTTGAGGACAAGCCGAAAGATCAAAAAAAATCAAAGATAATTAGTTTATACTTTGAATGCAACTTGGCATGAGATTTTCTGCCATAAGTTACAGAACGTTTCTGCATATATTTCCTCCAAAATATTACTTTATGACCCGGATTATTCACGGCAAACATTGATGATGTTATTTGAATACAGCTAGTTACAAAATAACGGTCAAAAAACAAAATTTTCATACAAATCACCGAAAACTCCCACTGTGGAAGCGACCAACGGGAGCGTGTTATAAATCCCGAATTATTCGGGATGAAATGAGCTGATCAGAATGAGTATAAGGAAAGTCCTTATTGGTTTGGGGCTTCTTGGTATTCTCTTGCAAGGGGATGTCTCTGGGGTTTATGCCCTGGATATCAAGCAGGTTGCCGAGCGGGTTCAGGAGCAATACATGAACATGCGGGACCTGGAAGCGGACTTTTCCCAGGAAGCCTACAATCTGACGTTAAATCAAACCCAGACGGCGGCAGGAAAGCTTTATCTCAAAAAACCGGGCCGGATGCGCTGGGATTATGATCCGCCGGAAGAACAACTGTTTCTGATTAAAGATGGTACCATGTGGTGGTATACGCCTAAAAATAACCAGGTAATAGTAAAAAAACTTAAGGCTTCATACGATCTGGAGTTGCCGCTGTCTTTCATGAATGGGATGGGAAATCTGGATCATGATTTTTATATCAAAGCTCCCGGTCCCCAAGAGGCCAAGGAGGCGGGAGGGTATGCCTTAAGCCTTATGCCTAAGAAACCGCAAGCCACCCTGAAGCGGATGCTCCTTGAAGTAGATCGCCAAACTTTTAATATTAATAAAATTACTATGTATGATTTTTATGGGAATAAAACTCAACTGCAATTCTCCCACCATAAGCTGAATACCGGATTGCCGGAAACCAAATTCAATTTTACTCCCCCTCCAGGAGCACAAACAATTGTCCAATAAGGAATAGGATCAGCCCGAAAATTGCTGTGGCGCCGCTGGATTTCCAGATGCAAGAGGTGGTTCTTAGAGCGGCCTATGGCCGCATGAATTGCTAAAATGCCCCCAACCACCGCCCGCCAAGTCCGTTTTTCCCGGGTGATCTGTTTTTTTAGTTGACAATTATTCAAAAACAAGCTATATTTATATATAATATATCTTATAGTGTATGATAATCTATTGCCTTAGCACAACGCTTTCTAAATAATGACACACCCGGATGTCATTAAGAAGGGGTGGAGTGGCAAAGCAATTATCTGATTTTTAAGCTAATTGAGATTGCCTGCGCTTAAGCTTGTAACAACAGTCATAAGAACCTCTTGCAAAACCAGCTTAGATTGTCATTCCCGTGATTAATGGGAATCGATAAGTTGCTGATGCCTGCACAATCTGGATTCCCGATAAAAGCGCTTGGGAATGGCAATTGCAGGCTTTTGCAAGTACTTCATAAGTTATCCGTATTTATAAAAAAGTTGCTTAGCAAGATTATGGTAAATAAAATTAGCTACCTGGAACTTCTTATTATCTCAGTTCTGGTGTCCGGTGAAGCTTATGGGCTTCAGATTATTGATCTGGTAGCCCAACGCACCCAGGGTAAGAAAAAGATTTCCGTAGGATCGCTCTACCC
>QIEW01000234.1 GCA_003230535.1 bacterium | reverse complement strand
CCGCATCTATGACCTAAAGCAGGCCCGGCTTCCTGTAGGCACCATTGATACCACGCTTTACCGCGATGATGTTTCGGTAAGCAGTCGCCGGCCTGTCCTTTGTCTGACCCGGATACCTTTCACGGTTACCGGCAAGCGGATTATTCTGGTTGATGATGTTCTTTATACGGGGCGCACGATAAGGGCGGCGCTGGATGCTTTGATGGACTTAGGCCGGCCCGGTATAGTGCAGTTGGCGGTGCTGATTGACCGCGGCTGCCGTGAACTCCCTATTCAGGCCGATTATGTGGGCCGGGTAATTAACACTCCTCCTCGGGAGACCATCAAGCTCTCCATAGATGAGGAGAGCGGCGAATGTCAGGTGTGGCTGGTTGAAGAACCAGCTTCCAGGACATGGTAAATATGTATTTACATAGTAAACACTTCCTTGATATTGAAACGCTCCCGCCTGAAGATATCGTACTTGTCTTATCCACCGCCCGCAGTATGAAGGAAATCTCCGCCCGGAAGATCAAAAAAGTCCCTACCCTGCGTGGAAAAACCATCATTAATCTCTTCTATGAGCCCAGCACCCGCACCCGCACTTCGTTTGAGATGGCCGGTAAACGCCTGAGCGCCGATGTGGTCAATATTTCCGCCTCCACCAGCAGCGTGGCAAAAGGGGAGTGTCTTAAGGATACCGCCATGAATTTGCAGGCCATGAACCCCGATATTTTGGTTATTAGGCACTCCTCTCCCGGGGCGGCTCATTATCTTGCCCGCATCCTGGACTGCTCGGTGATCAATGCCGGCGACGGCGCCCATGAACATCCCACGCAAGCCATGCTCGATCTGATGACCATAGAGGAGCATAAGGGAGCTATTGCCGGGCGGAATGTGGTTATTGTCGGGGATATAACCCACAGCCGGGTAGCTCGCTCCAATATCTGGGCATTAGGTAAGATGGGGGCGGAGGTTACTGTAGTCGGCCCCAAAACACTGATGCCTCCCCGGATAAAAGAATTGGGAGTTGAGGTAAGCTACCGCCTGGAGGATGTGATCCCCAAGGCGGATGTGCTCATGATACTCAGGATACAGCTTGAGCGGCACCGGCAGGGGTTTTTCCCGTCGCTGCGGGAGTATGCCAAGCTGTTTGGGGTAAACCGGAGGCGTCTGGAGGGAGCCAAGCCGGACGTGCTGATTATGCACCCCGGGCCGATAAACCGCGGGGTAGAGCTGGAGCCGGAGGTAGCTGACGGGCCGTATTCGGTGATCCTGGATCAGGTAACCAACGGCCTGGCGGTGCGGATGGCGCTGATGTATCTGCTCTTAGGCGGCGGCTCCGCCGACAGACTATAGCATAGAATGCTGCCAAGCCGATATTATCTGTGGTAAACGGAGGATTCTTCAGTGAAACCGAAGGATTATACTATCGCCCGGGAGTTGAAAGAGAAATTGTCGGCGATTGCTCAGGTAATTGATTTTAGGGTGTTCGGTTCCCGGGCACGCGGGGATGAAGAGGAATACTCGGACAT
>QIEW01000040.1 GCA_003230535.1 bacterium | reverse complement strand
ACTGAACCCCCAGGATTAAACCACTCTGCTTTGGCGTAAATTTTTAACTCAGAATATTCATCCCCCAAACATGCGCTAACCAAACGATCCAGGGGTAAAAGCGGGGTATTCCCTACTTTTTCCAGCAAAGATTCCGGTGGTCCAACCTTCGTTTTTGGTAACGCCGCAAGTTTTTCTGTTATATCCATCAAATTACTCTTCAGGTTCCCCAAAATTGATCCTTTTGTATCAGTCATTCCTTGTTTGAACAGTAACTTGATCGTATAGGAATTTCCTTTTTTATGTCCAACAAAACAAGCAGATATAGCTCCATGTGCTGTCGGGTACTCAGACCCGACAGTCTGAACGAGTGGCAGGTTTGAGAACCTGCCACCACCTGAAAAGTCCGCACCGGAGGTGCGCTAACTCGGTATAAAGGCCTTGTCAATGCAGATACGGGTGAAAAACAGCCGCAAACAAAACTCTACTCGTCAATTATCATAATTGGACAATCTGTCTTAGATTTAAGCTCTGCCACCGCTGAACCAAAAATGAAACGGGAGAGATTTGAGCGCCGCCGGCGGGTAACGATAATGAGATCCGCCGCTTCTTTCTGGATCACTTTTAGGGCTACTTCCACAAATTCTCCCCGGCAAAACATGGAACGATAAGATATCGACCGGCTGTAAGCTTCTCTTTCAATTTCCTCAATCTTGAGTTTCCCTTGGGTGAAATATTCTTTGAGGATAGCACAATCCAGCCCTCTTCTGTCATATGTTCAATTATACTTTGAGAAAGCTTATTATCCAAGATAAATAATATAATTAGCTGCGCTCCTTCTTGCGAGGCGGTGTCCAATGCGAGGTTCACGCTCTTTGGAGAATGCCGGGTGGTGGAAAGAAGTAGTAATACTTTATTTATCGCCATAAGTTCAACGTATGGGAAATTCTACCTGGTTTGTTTCTTTAAAAAGCTAAGGGACATAGCATGTTTACGCATTTTTGACGGACGGGCTTGCCCTCCCCGCCTGCTTCTTGGTTGCGTAAACACCAACGCTTATGAAAGTGAGACTTTCAGGTGAAATAACTGTAGCATTTTGGGATTGCTTCGGCAAATACAGCCTGCCTCGCAATGACAGTTAAGGCGGCCCCTTAATTGTCATTGCGAGCGAAGCGAAGCAATCTGGAAGTTGATCCACTTATTTTGTGACAGTTCCTAACTGTTTCTCACAATCTAAGCCCTAAAACCGGCCACCAAAAAATAGCCGACAGACAAAGCAGCAACCAACATAATATACTCAAGATGCCTCCGCCAACCAGAGTGTCTTTGGGGTGGATAAATCCGGAGGAAAAAGCGATCGCCATCGCCGGCGTACTTATCGGCAACATAAAAGCGAGGCCCGAAGCCAGAGTGACCAGCAAAGTCTGCGCCTGAAAATTCAAGTGTAACTGGGCGGCCAAGCTTAATGCCATCGGAACCAGCATTGCTACTACGGCTGAATTACTGATGGCGGCGGTAAGGACAATTGACGCTAAGCTTATACCACAAATAATAACCAGGGGAGAATTTTTGCCATACTGGATAAGATGTTGCGCTAACCAGTTGGCGGCGCCGGTTTTATCAATGGCGAAACCTAAGCATATGGCCCCGCCATACATCAGGAATACGCCCCAGTTTACATCCTCCTCTACCTCTTTCCAGCGTAACAGATTAAAAGTGAACGCCAGTATTACCGAGAGAAGAGCGATATTGGCCAACCCCAAAGTCTGGCCGGCAAACATCCAGGCGGCGATCGTCGCCAACATTAACACCCCAACGGCTACCTCCCGCCTAGAGATATGGCCTAATCGGTCTACTTTGCGCCGAATAACCTCCACAGCCGGAGTAACGTCATCTATTTCCGGCGGAAAAAGTTTTAGGAGCAAAGGATAGGCCGCCCCCAGGGATATAAGAACCATGGGGAGAGCCGCCAGAGCCCACCTGCCAAAGCTTATCTCCTGTCCGGTAATTTCTTGTAAGATGCCGACGGCCAGCGGCGCCCGCGCTCCCCCCAAGAAAGTGGTAATCCCGCCGATTACACAGCCCCAGCCTAACGCCAGAAACAGCGCTTTACCATAACGGCTCTCGTCAAACCTCAGCCCTAAGCCTTCCGTAATCTCCAATATCACCGGCAGCATCATGGCGGCTACCGCATGATTGGACATCCAACAGGAGAGAAAAGCCGGCAGCAGAAAGACACTCAACAGCAGGCTTCTGGATGACCGGCCAAAACGGTTTATAAACAGCAAAGTAAGTCTGGCGCTCAACCCTGAACGCATCAGAGCCGAGGCCAAAATAAAAGCTCCTAAGATAAAGAATACCGCTTGATTGCCAAAAAGGGAATAGGTAGTACGGGCATCCAATACCCCCATTAGCGGAAACAAGACAATCGCCAGCAAACTGGTAATCATCAATGGCAGGACACCCGTAATCCAGAAGGTGGCGCATAAGAAGAAGA
>QIEW01000064.1 GCA_003230535.1 bacterium | reverse complement strand
CAATCTACTTGTAGGGCGGTTCAAGCGAAGCAGAACCGCCAAAGGATAGGCGGAACCGGCTTCGCCTTGTTCCGCCCTACTCTTATGTCTCTAATATGTCGATTACGGCTTATATGCAAACCGTTTAACTGCCCTGATGGAGATTCCCCTCTTTATACAAGGGGGGTAGAAACAACCGCCAAATCAGAGTTGACGCGACACTAGTGCCGGCGGATGATTTCTTTAATCCGCATCAGGCGCGCTATATTGGATCTTTCCATTTCGCCCAATCGCATGGCGATGGAGGAAAGAGCCTCCTCCAGGCTGGGAATAAGCACATATTCGAGAGCGTTCACCCGGCGCCGGGTCTTCTCTATTTCATCAGCCAACAGTTCAATGGTCTTTTCCTTTTCCGCCAGTTCCACCATTGGGGAGAGAACATCTGAGAGATGTTCATAAGCCTGGTCAAGGTCGGCTGAGGTTCCGGCAAACCCATAAGAGTAGATATCCCCTTTTTGCTCCAGTTTAAATATCGGCACCGCCGTATTCATAATATGGGCGGTCGATACATCCAATTCCGTTCCGCTTTGAGAAGAGATAAGGGTCTCTTCCACATAGGCCGGCAGCATTACCGCCCGGGCAACCAAAAAACCCCGCAACGCCCCGCCTAATGCCTCCTCCACCCGTTTCCGCAATTTTTCATAATCCTTAATAAGCTCCAGGAAGCGCCGCATGAGTTCTTCCTGCTTATCTTTTAGCAGCTTGTGCCCCCGCTGGGCCAGCTTCAGCCTCTTTTTTAATCGCAACAGTTCCATCCGGGTAGCGCTGACCTGCATCTGCATAATTTCTCCTCCTTATTTATGATGAAGTCGTAAAAAGTCAGAAAATGCCGTTTTTTGTCATTGCGAGTGAAGCGAAGCAATCTCTAATTACTTGATTATACGGCAGATTGCTTCGTCACTTTGTTCCTCGCAATGACTGCCCCAGACTTTTTACGAGATCATCATTTATCAGACCCGAATAATTCGGGATCATAGGTCGCTTCCATAGCGGGAGTTTTCGGTGATTTGTATGAGCCATTTTGTTTTTTGGCCGTTATTTTGTAAGTAGCTGTATTCAAATAACATTATCAATGTTCACCGTGGATTTATGAATAATCCGGGCCAGATTGCCTTGGCAATTATTTGTTTCGGTATTGCTCCATTTCCCTCCAAATTTTCTCCTGTTTATATTTCTTGATCCATTTCCGTACTTGCGCGCTATTTTGGGATTTAGGCTCTAGTTTTAGAAATTGTTGGTAATAGAGCATGGCGTTCGAGTTGTCCCCCAGTTTTGTAGAAATTAATCCTAAATTATAATATACATCAGCTGAATTATAATATCTAAGAATTTCTTCATATTTATCTTTGGCCTTTTGGTAATTCTCTTCTCTATATAGTCTGTTTCCTTCCAATAAATCCTTTTCAACTTTTCTCCTGAGATCCGGGGGGAGCTCAGATAAGCTTTTTACCGGATAGGGACCTGTATTTAATTCCGGATAGCCTATCTTCAATTCTTCCAACCATTTCTTTACTTCTCTTGCATCAGCCGAGTTTGGCTCCATATTAAGGAAAAGCCGATAATGAAGGAGGGCTTGTTCCGGGTCGCCGAGTTCTATCTCATAAGTCACCCCTAGATTGTAAGCGGCATCCACCGATCCATGCTTATCCATGGCCTTCCGGTAGAGCTTTACCGCTTCCTCGCATTTTCCCTCCTGGGCGCATAACCGATTACCTTCAAGGATTAGCTCTCTGGCTCTTTGATCCGGCTTCTTAGCCTCTGCCGCATAAGGTGTAAAAAAAAACAGAACCGCTATTATCCAAAACCATATCATCAATAAATTCTTAAGATGATCACAGATAAGGACGCCGTTTCTGGTTATGATTTTCATGTTATAAATATGGCTTGTTGTTGTTTGCGATAAGTTATTATTATGGCCCCCGGAGCTGGTAGGGTTTGGCGTTTGGCTGGCTCAGGAATTTTTTCTTTTTAATTTCTAATACCTGAAGGCGGCTGCGGGCAATATCGGCCAACTCTCCCCCGGCATTCATTCCCAACAGACGTTGGTAGTAATAAATGGCCTTGTCATAGTACTTCAAATCATAGTCATAGAGCGTAGCTAAATTAAAGCAGGCCACGGTGGATTCCATGGAAACTATGGCCTTCTGATAAGCCGGAATAGCCCCCCTATAGTCGCCTTTCTCTAAATAGTCATTCCCCTGACCGGTAATTATCTCCCCATCCGGAGCGGGTTTTATAATCTCCAGCAGGCGAAGAGCCTTCCGATTGGAACCGGATGCCCAAGATTCCTTTTTATCCTTATAATAAGACTTGAGAGTTTCCTGTAACAGTTGAAACCGCTGTTTAGCCAGTTTAGAGTCCTGAGTATCCGGCTCAAGGGCCAGGAAACGTTTATAATAATTGAGGGCTTTCGCTTTATACGATAACTCAAAATCGTACAATACCGCCAGATTATAAGCTGCATCAGCCGATCCGAACTTCTCCAGCGCCTGTTTG
>QIEW01000315.1 GCA_003230535.1 bacterium | reverse complement strand
ACTCCTCGCAATGACACAATTATTTGTCTATATTTTATTGAAACGCTCCACTAGTGCACCGTTTCGTAAGTCTTTAGGTTTATCCTGCATTATTTTGTCATTCCTGCCTTCGCAGGGATAAACTTCAGCAGGAATCCACAGGTTCCGATGTTTCGGCCTGTCTCAGGCCGAAACTACTAAAGGGGCGCGCTACCCTTGACACTTTCGGCTTGAGAACCAGCCGAAAGATCAAACTAACTACTCGAATCTTCCTTTGTCAAAGGGGGAAACAGAATCCGTTAATTTACGATTGACACAACACTTAGGAATAATGAGCGGTTAAGGTTATGTTAAGAGATAAGTATAAAAAAAGATATCAGAAAAAAAATACTCCATTGGCCAAGCGGGCGCCAATATGGATCCTTAAAGCCGTAATTATAACGGTAGTTGTTTTGAGCGTTTCATTTGTTAAAAAATGGGAAGTCGGCTCAAGGCAAATAATAAGGCAGTTGTATTCACTGGTTGGTGAAGGGGCGTCCTCCAGCGTCGCGCTGAGCCTAAAAATAGGCGGGATATTGTCGGGAGGCGAGTCTTCCGCCACATCCCGGCCAATAGAAGGATTGGGCTGGCTGTGGTTCACTTGGGGGGGATTATTAGGGATCGCTCTCCCCGGGCTGCTATTTTTTACAATCCATTATCTGGACTTCCAAAAACGGGAAAAAGCCGGCCTGCCACCATTGCCTCCCGAAACCTCCAAACAGCTTAATCTGGTTCGCCGCCGAGTGTTTGAAGCCGAGAGATTAACGGCGCTGTTCGAGTTAGAAAAGTTTTTGGTTCCTCTAATAGCCTTAGCTGCTGGATTATGCTTAATTCACTTTAGTTTTCAGTATTTCCTCACTCTCCCCAGCGTCTTCTTCTGGGGAGGAATTGTAGGGTTCTTATCCTATACCGCCTTTATTCTTTTCCGGAAATTAATCAACCGCAAAGAGCTTTCATTACAAGCGATTACCGGACTGGATACCAAGCTGAAACTCAAGCAAGGGCTGCCGGCATTACTGGAAGCCGATTCCTCTAATACTAACTCTAAACTTTATCGGCATTTATTAAAGCAGATATCCAAAAGATTAGAAAAAATCGACGTCAGGCATTTCTTTCCTCATAAACTTCCCCGGCTTACCGTTAAGAATTTTGTAGTTCCGTTAGTAAGCTTATTTATTTTTTCCTCAATAAGCGCCGCTGCCTTACCTGCTTTTATGTTATTGGAGAAACTTGTTTTCCCACAAGAACAGCAGTCCACAACAGAAGAAACGGTCGAAATTAGCAGCCTCCAAATGATGGATATGCTTACTCAGGAAGCTGAAAATCTTGCGTCTCTGGGCGATGAACTGGAGACCGATGCAGACTTTAGCGACTTTAGTGATATTGCTCCGCAACTTAAAGATATCTCCCAGGATCTGGTTGAGTTGAGCGTAGAGCATGGAAATTTAAATTTACCAACTACAATAAAGTTGCCCAGCAATTTTCCAAAAATTACTTTGTCTACGAACAA
>QIEW01000335.1 GCA_003230535.1 bacterium | reverse complement strand
GTCCAAATCCCTATCGGTACCGAGCAAAACTTTCAAGGGGTCATAGACTTGCTCCAAATGAAGGCTCATATCTTTCTCGCAGACGGCAGCGGCAAATTTGAAACAAAGCCGATACCGGCTGAGTTGGAGGAGGAAGCCCGGAGGTTCAATGAAAAGATGCTCGAGGATATAGTAGAGACCGATGATGAGCTTATGGCCGCTTACCTGGACGGAGAAGAAATATCTCCGGACAGATTAAAAGAAACTTTCCGGCATGGAGTTCTTACCAGACAACTCATTCCGGTACTTTGCGGTTCCGGTCTTGCCAACAAAGGCATCCCAATGTTATTGGATGCGGTGGTGGATTATTTCCCTTCCCCTGCGGATCGGCCGCCTTTTAGCGGAACCAGTCCCGATGATGGGGAGAACATCACCCGCCAAGCATCATACGACGAGCCCCTGTCCGCCCAGGTAATTAAAATTATAGTGGATCAACACTTAGGAAAGTTAAGTATCTTTAGGGTGATATCCGGCAAATTATCCAGTGACAGTATTGCTTATAATTCCACTCGGAAATCCAAGGAACGCATAGGCCATATTTTCTTTTTGCAAGGCAAGGGACAAAAAGCGGCGGCGGCAGCCAAAGCCGGTGAAATAGCGGCGGTAGCAAAACTCAAAGAAACGCATACCGGCGATACTTTATGCGATGAGTCGCATAAAATAGAGTTTGCTCCCATAACATTTCCGAAGCCGGTGATCTCTTATGCCATTTCACCTAAATCCCGCGGAGATGAGGAAAAGGTAAGTCTATCGCTCCAGCGCCTTCAGGAGGAGGACCCATCATTGAGTGTTCGTTGGAACACTGAGACCCAGGAGTCGCTCGTCTCCGGCATGGGTCAGGTACACTTGGAGGTAGTAATAGAGCGCCTCAAACGTAAGTTCGGTGTGGAAGTCACCATGAACATCCCCAAGGTGCCTTATAAAGAGACGGTTAAAACGGCGGCTAAATCCCAAGGTAAATATAAACGCCAATCCGGCGGTCGGGGACAATTTGGCGACACCTGGTTGGAAATAGAGCCCTTACCGCATGGAGAAGGTTTTGAGTTTATCAATAAGATTGTTGGCGGCGTTATCCCTAAGCAGTATATCCCGGCCGTTGAAAAGGGTGTCCATGAAGCAATGGCGGACGGGGTGCTGTCCGGTTGTTACCCAATGACCGATGTTCGGGTAACCTTATATGACGGCTCTTACCATGTAGTTGATTCCTCAGAGATGGCGTTTAAAATTGCCGGTTCAATGGGTTTTAAAAAAGCTGCTGTTGAGGCCAAACCGGCGCTGTTGGAACCTATTATGGATATGGATGTAATAGTCCCTGACGAATGCTTAGGAGATGTTATAGGAGACTTAAATTCCCGGCGGGGGAAAATATTAGGGGTGGAACCCCGGGCTAACAGCCAGACGGTAAAAGTCCAGGCGCCGATGTCGGAAGTGTTGCAATATGCTACTGATTTGCGCTCTCTTACCGGCGGCCGGGGAGTATTTACCATGGAATTTTCCCATTATGAA
>QIEW01000132.1 GCA_003230535.1 bacterium | reverse complement strand
CTAAGATATCATGCGGATTAACCGAACCATCCATCAGGGGTTCCCCGGCTTTTATGTGATCGCCTTCATGGATGCTCACATGCTTTCCGCTGGGGATTAGGTATTCTTTTTCGGTACCGTCAGGGCTAATTACCAAGATCTGGCGCATTCCTTTTTGGTTTTCTCCAAATTTCACAGCGCCGTCAATTTCAGAAATAACCGCACATTCCTTGGGTTTTCTGGCTTCAAACAGTTCTGCTACTCTGGGCAAACCTCCGGTGATATCCTTGGTCTTAGTGGTTCCTCTCGGCATTTTGGCAATAACTTCTCCTGCGGAGATAGCGGTACCGTCCTTTACCATGAGATGCGCGCCTGCCGGGAGGATATATCTGGCTACAGTCTCTCCCTCCTCACTCTGAATGTGAACTTGAGGCTGTAACTTATCGTCATGATGATCCATAATCACCCGTTGCGACATGCCGGTTACCTCGTCCACTTCTTCCTTCATGGTTGTCCCTTGTTGTATATCTACCAGGAACACCTTGCCGCTTGACTGAGTCAGGATAGCGGTGGTATAGGGATCCCATTCCACTATCACATCCCCTTTGTTTACCTTCTGACCTTCTACTACTCGCAGCCTGGCGCCATAGACCACGGCGTAGCGTTCCCGCTCTCTGCCGTCTTCGTCCAGGATACCGATGCTGCCGTTCCGGCTCATGACGATGAGGAAACCAAATTTGTTACGAACTGTTTTCAGGTCATAAAAGCGGATTTCCCCTACATTTTTAGCCTCCAGAGTAGTCTGCTCCACTACCCGGCTGGCGGTACCCCCGATATGGAAGGTTCTCATGGTAAGCTGCGTGCCTGGCTCACCGATGGATTGAGCGGCTAACACGCCTACCGCCTCTCCTAAGTCCACCATCTTTCCTGAGGCCAGATTTCGACCATAGCAGAGGGCGCAAACTCCCCGTCGGGCGGCGCATGTCAACATCGACCTTATTTTTATTCCATGCACACCGCTGTTATCCAGGATTTCAGCTATCTCCTCGTTAATCTCTGTATTGGCTTCTACTAAGGCTTCGCCTGTTAAGGGATCTCTCACCTGTTCTTGTGTTACCCGGCCCAATATGCGGTCCTTAAGGGTAGTAATTATTTCTCCTCCTTCCACAATAGGAGTAATGTAAATCCCGTCCTGGGTTCCGCAATCTTCCAGGCTGATAATTCCATCTTGGGCCACGTCTACTAACCGCCGGGTAAGATAACCTGCGTCGGCTGTTTTTAAAGCTGTATCCGCTAAACCTTTACGGGCTCCATGGGTCGAGATAAAGTATTGCAATACATCCAGTCCTTCCCGGAAGTTAGCAATAATAGGCGTCTCGATAATTTCCCCGGAAGGTTTGGCCATTAATCCCCGCATTCCCGCCAACTGCCGGATCTGCTGTTTGCTGCCACGCGCGCCCGAATCAGCCATCATGAAAACCGGATTGAATTCGCCGGCAGTTTCCCGCCGGAGTTCGGAGAAGATTTCTTCTCCCACCTGCTCGGTAATGTGAGACCAAATATCGAT
>QIEW01000114.1 GCA_003230535.1 bacterium | reverse complement strand
AGGAGAGATCCAAGATAGAAAGCCGCCGGTGTCCGAACCCTAAAACAATATCAGGATGTCCGGCCAACTCTTCAGGATTGCGGGTTACTATAGACCGTCCGTCCGGAGTAAACACGGCATAGCCATGATCATCCGGCCCGCGATAAGAGAGCATTTCGGTCATGGAATGGAGCTTGGCCGACGATATTCGCTCCCCAGACAAACTGTATATACCGGTTATCCCGCACATAAGCTTTAGCCCAAATAATTCGGGATCATAAACACGCTCCCGCTGGTCGCTTCCATAGCGAAAGTTTTTGGTAATTTGTATGAGCCATTTTGTTTTTGACCGTTATGATATAAGCACTTGTATTCAAATAACATCATTAATGTTTACCGTGAATTTATGAATAATCCATAGCCTAATCTCTTCTTAGCTCCCTCTTGGCATCCGCCAGGGAGATAAGCCAATAGACCACTCCCAACGCCACTATCGCGCCCACCAAGAAGATCAGCTTGTTAAGCTCTCCATGTTCTAGTGTAGCTACCAGGGCGTCGCGAATGAAGGCCACTAAAACGACCTCAATAAAAACACTAATCGAGAACTTGCCTTCCTTGAGATGCTTGATCTCCGTTTCCATGAGTTCAATCATTACCCACAGCATAAGGAGAGTGCCCATAACAGCTGTAACACCATGCTCTATTCCGCTGTGGGCTATATGCCAGATGTCATACCCCAACAGCCCCACTACCCCCAAGGAAACCCCCATCAGGATGATTACCAGGGTCAGGTTCAGCCCAAAGCTAAAACCTTCCGCCAAATGAACAAGCTTTTCATGGAGCCTATTGGGAAAGCCGGATTCATTTGTTTCCTTTGCCTGGCGGCAAGATGAAATGACATCCAAATTGAGATCCAATATTTTTTGTACCGAGCGGTTTAAACTCCGCTGCTCCCGGAGATCTCCAGCTTGCTTACCCAGAATATCCAGGCAAAACATCCGGATTAGATGGATGGAAGAGTTTATATAATGCAGATCAAGACTCAGCTTTTCCAGTTCAGAGCCCATGGTTTTAATGCTCGCCAGATAACGCCCATCATACTCCCCATTGAATAAATCTACGAACCACTCCGCCAGACCCTCTTTAGCCTGGCGAAGTTTATCCTTATCCTCGAGCGACTTGGCTTGATCCTCAGATACAATCCAGGCATCATAAACCCGATCTGCCGCCTGCTTTTTATGCTGCTCCATAGCCGGCCGCAACTGGCTTAGGTTCCTGGCGTCTTGGTCGGTAAAATCATAACGCCGCTTAATCTGAAAAATGTCCTTCATCCTGATAATTTTCCTTTCCTATAGCTTAATACTACTGACAACTTTACTACCTTTAAAAATTCAGGGGGTTGCATGTTATCATTTTTTATGTAGTTTGGCAAGCTTATAAGCATTTTTTAAAGGATTATTAAACCGCAGAGGTTCGCAGAGAAATGACAAATAGATAAGCTCAAATTTTCGGGCTAAAATCTCTTGGCCCAAAGCCTTATACCAAGTTGCAATCAGATGGTTAACTGTCAGGTGGTAACACCTGACAGCACCTTATAGACAAAGTACCTTATAGCCTATATTTATGGTTTACAGTAGGTTGTGGTGAGTAGGTTGTGGTGAGTAGGTTGTGGTGAGTAGGTTGTGGTGAGTAGGTTGTGGTGGCGTCAGGAGTTACCTCCTGACGCAAATCTTTCATGTTTGATGGCAACTTGGTATTGTATGAAGCCTGAAGAAGCCTAAAACCTAGTTTGGATTTTGACATCTGGAATTTCCCCTCTGTGTTTCTCTGCGTCCTCTGCGGTTAATTTCCTGTATTTCCAAAAAAGTGATAGGTGGTAAATTGGCCGCATCATTGCTCTTGACCTAGCCATAATTGTCTGGTATATTTAGTGTTTTTGCTATAATCTGTTTATATTAGAGGGAGCAGGCAGGTTTATGTTGGCGGTACTTTTAGCGGTGGCGTTAGTAGTTTTCGGGTTAGGGTATCTGGGCTATGGGCGATTTGTTTCCCGTCGATTTGAGTTAGATGACAGCCGCCCAACTCCAGCCCATACCCGCTGCGATATGTCTGATTATGTGCCGACCCACCCGGGGGTATTGTTTGGTCACCATTTCTCTTCCATTGCCGGGGCGGCTCCTATTGTAGGCCCCATTATGGCGGTCTCTCTGTTCGGGTGGTTTCCGGCGCTGTTGTGGATATTGTTGGGGTCAGTGTTTATCGGGGGCGTGCATGACTTTGGGAGTTTGATAGCCTCGGTGCGACACCAGGGACGTTCTATTGCGGAGATTGTCCGCATCTATTTAAGCCGGGGGTCTTATCGGTTATTTTTAGTGTTCATCTGGCTGGCTATGGTATATGTGCTGACAGTGTTTATGGATCTCACGGCGGTTACTTTTGTGGAAGACGGCGGTGTGGCCTCATCCTCGTTGCTGTTTATCCTGCTGGCAGTCAGCCTGGGGATAACCGTTTACCGGTTTGGGGTCTCCATACGATCCGCATCGCTGGTATTTGTCCCCTTGATGTTTTTAAGCATTTGGATAGGGCAGATGCTCCCCCTCCCTCAACCGACCCTGTTTGGGCTGCTAGAACCAAAGCAGGCTTGGGCGGCAGGGCTGACAATCTATTGTTTTTTGGCGGCCTCTATTCCGGTGTGGGTCGTTCTGCAACCTCGGGATTATCTCTCTTCATATCTTTTGTATACTTCCGTAGGGGGGGCGGTATTAGGTATATTATTAGGGGGATTTTCCCTTCAGTATCCTGCCGTGGTAACCTTCAAAGCTTCCGCCGGACCTATCTTCCCAATCTTATTTGTTATGATAGCCTGCGGGGCCTGCTCGGGGTTCCACTCCATCGTAGCCT
>QIEW01000197.1 GCA_003230535.1 bacterium | reverse complement strand
GCGGTAGAGCCTTTGATTAATACCCTGAGCGATAAGGATTGGTTTGTCCGGGCGGAAGCCGCCTTGGCGCTAGGTGTGATCGGCGATAACAGAGCCGCCGCTCCGCTAAGTGAGCTAGCTAAAAATGATCCTGACTCAGACGTCCGTCAGGTTGCAAAAAAAGCATTGGCAAAGATGGGGAGTAAATAGAAACATCAGGTCATTGATGGTGGTTACCTCATATTGTAAAAATCTAACCGGACATTACTTATGATATTCACTGAAGGAATTGGTGTCATAATATGGCTTCTCCTCTATTAAAATCACGTTACATTATTATTATCGGACTAATATTCTTTATGACTGGCTGTGTGGCCGGCAAAAAAGCTTTTCGCAGGAACTTGCCCGATCGCCTTGAGGAGGGAGACGAGGAGGGAGACATTATCCATTTGCCGTCCGGAAAAAAAATACCGCCGAAGGTTTTTGATCGCTTCCTAACCATCCCTGATGTCCTTTATGTAGGGGAAGCACACGAAAATCTTGAAGCACACCGGGTTCAGCTTGAAGCCTTGAAGACCTTCCATGCTAAGTTTGGCTCGGATATCGTAATCGGAATGGAAATGTTTAAACGTCCCTATCAGTCGGTTCTGGATGACTGGGCAGCCGGGCGCTTGAATGAGAAGAATTTATTAAAAAAAACTGAATGGGACGGGGAGTGGGGATTTGATTTTCAGCTCTATCGAGACTTATTAAATTACGCTAAAGATAATAAAATCCCCATTATCGCTTTAAACGCGACGCGGGAGTTGAAAAATAAAATAAAATCTAAAGGGATTTCCGGTTTGAGCCCTGAAGAAAAAAAAGAATTGCCTGAAATTGACCTTTCCGATCTTTACCACCGGCTTTATCTGCAAAAGATTTTCACTCTCCACAGGCATGATAAAGATCAATTTGAAAAGTTCTATGATGTCCAGTGTTTTTGGGAGGATTATATGGCGGAATCCATTTCTAGATACCTGACCAGTCCGGCGGGCCGGGGAAAGAAAATGATCGTTTTTGTGGGAAATGGTCATCTAGTATATGATTTCGGGATCCCTAAACGGGTTTTTGGGCGAACCCATTTACCCTACTTAACCGTATATCCTTATGAGCGGAGGAAAGACCCTGAAGATTTCGATCCTATAATGCTTGCCGATATCCCTCTGGAACCAGCCGATTTTTTGGTGGTCGTTCCCTTTAAACATCTCGAGGTAAAACACGCAGTTTTGGGGGTAGTCATAGATGCAACCTCGACTAATAAGGTTATAATTAGAAATGTCCACCAAAACTCTCCCGCCGAAAAAGCCGAATTAAAGGTAAACGATTTAATTATTGCGATTGACGGCGAAACAGTTACCGAACTTTTCGATATCACTTATGCCCTGAAGCAAAAAAATCCGAAGGATTCCTGCCGCCTCTCTATTCTGCGGGAAGGAAAACCCCTGGATATTACCGTAGAACTTTTTCCGTGGAAATACCACTGACACTTCTAAGTAGTCGTATGTAAATAACTCATCGGTTTTGATTTTTCTATAATATGTTTTAGATCTTTCGGCTTGTCTCAAGCCGAAAGCGCTAAGGGCGGCGGCGCTCTGGAAGTGTTTTTTGTAGGTCAAGTAATGACCCCTGGCGGTTTGTTGATAATCCCAACTTGCGATTAAAGGCCCAGGAGCTTAATACAGTAGTAGAGGACGGGGGCGGCGAAAAGGAGGGCGTCTATTCTGTCCAGAAGACCGCCGTGTCCGGGGAGAATTTCGCCGCTGTTTTTGACGTTGGCCCAACGTTTTATGAGCGACTCCGCCAGGTCTCCGGCTTGGGCGGATATCCCAAGGATTAGGCCTAAGACCAGGGCCTGTACCGACCCAAACAGTCCCAAAAAATAATTTACTCCCCCGGCAACCGCCATACAAAATAATAACCCGCCGAGGGCGCCTTCGCGGGTCT
>QIEW01000334.1 GCA_003230535.1 bacterium | reverse complement strand
CATACTTCTCATAACACGCCTTCTTTTCACGCTTATCCTTGAGGGTAGTAGAAGGAGAAAGAACTTCCATCACCAGATCGGGAGCGCCCTGAATATTGGCTTGGGTAATCTTATTCTTATCGCAGACGACAAAGACATCGGGTTGCACAACATCATATTCAGATAAAACCACATCAGTGGGAGCAATACAGGGAACACAGGGTTTGCCTTTGAGATTATTCATTAAGATATAGTAAAAATTTCCCACAACTCTTTGATGCCTGAAAGAAGGCGCCGGAGTCATATTATATGCTGCTCCATCAATCAGCTCCCATCTTTCCTCATCAGGCCACTGAAGATAATCTTTGTAGCTAAATTTCCTTTCTGTTTTTAGGGCTACGGGCATTGTAAAACCTCACTTTTAGCTCAATGTTTTTTGTATTTCGGGAGTTTTTCCTGAAATCTATCCTGTTTCTCCAACCGCTGTTATTTGATAATCTGACCAGTATTTATTCCATGGTTAAGCCCTTATCCTAGTAGAGCGTTATATATCATAGCGGTAGAATAGGTTGGGGTTTGCTATACTCAACCTATGGCTGGTTTTCTTCCGATTCCTCATCCACCTCAAAAACCTCAGCCAGGGAAATTTCTATTCCCTCTAAAGAAGAGAGCGGCAAAACCTCTTTAGGCCCAAAGATATCACCCCTGCTATAGCTGGCATCATCTTCCAAATAAAAACGCTCCACATAATCCTCAATCGGATCAACTATTATATATTCCCCATACTTCTCATAACACGCCTTCTTTTCACGCTTATCCTTGAGGGTAGTAGAAGGAGAAAGAACTTCCATCACCAGATCGGGAGCGCCCTGGATATTAGCTTTCGTAAGTTTATTTTTATCGCAGACGACAAAAACATCGGGTTGCACAACATCATATTCAGATAAAACCACATCTGTTGGAGCAATAAAAGGGATACATGGTTTGTCACTTAAATTATTACTAAGAATTCTGTAAATATTCCCCGCAACTCTCTGATGCCTAAGAGATGGCGCCGGAGTCATATTATATGCTGCTCCATCAATCAGCTCCCATCTTTCCTCATCAGGCCATTTAAGGTAATCTTTGCAGGTAAATTTCTTTTCTGTTTTTAGGGCTACGGGCATTGTAAAACCTCGCTTTTAGCTCAATGTTTTTTGTATTTCGGGAGTTTTTCCTGAAATCTATCCTGTTTCTCCAGCCGCTGTTATTTGGTAATCTACCACTATTTATTCCATGGTTAAGCCCTTATCCTAGTTCATGCCAGCATGAGCCTCATCGGCAGAAGCTCACGGGTAAAAGGATTCAGGATCAATCCCAAAGACTCAAGCGTCAGCGCACCGAGAAGGGCCTCATCATTTCCCTCCCCTAAAATGACCTGGATAGTTCGCGCCCGGCCCCCGTATTCAAACCGTACCTCTGATATGCTTCTGGTTATGACCGTCCCATCCGCCAAGGTGAATTTCATATCTTCAATGGGCTTGAGTCCCAATCGCAGCCACACTTTTTCAGGCAGAAGCGTATAGGTGGCTCCGCTATCCACCAGGAAATCCACTTCCATCGCCTTCTTTCCCTTTCCCACTTTCGCGGCAATGCTTGTCAATCCCATGTCGGCAGTTCCTCATAACCTAAAGGATGCGTTTTATGCGCCTACTTCCCAATATTATCACATTTATTTGATTTTATCTTGCATCTCAATCTGGATTCCCGATAAAAGCGCTCGGGAATGACAATCTAAGCTAGTGTCGTGTCACGCTTGTCATGCCGGACTTGATCCGGCATCCAAACCATTCTGGATTCCTGCCTCCGCAGGAATGACAACCTTTAGTTATACGACAATTTAGTATTGATATGACACTAGTGTCATGTCAAGATTAATATGTCGCAAATTCATTGGTTGTCATACCCCCCCTCATCCTAACCTTCTCCCCCCAGGGGAGAAGGGACTATTAAGCTTCCTCTCCCCTAGTGGGAGAGGACCGAGGTGAGGGGGGAATAAAAATCAAACCCGTCAATTTACGGTTGATATGCCACTAGTTTTGCAAGAGGCTCACTTATAAAATGGTGTGCCAGGTTATAGTTCCTCCCAACTGATGACCACCATATGCGCTTCATTATCTTGTGCTTCGGGACCGATTTTTCGAGCCAGGTCCGCATCATAATGGACATCGCCGCTTCCGCCTACATCTATATCATTGGCAACCATGGCGCCATACATAGCGCCATTTCCGGTTATACCTACATCATAATTGGGAGCATAGATCGAAGCCGAAAGGTCGGCGTTTCCTTGCAGAGTGAAT
>QIEW01000332.1 GCA_003230535.1 bacterium | reverse complement strand
TATCTGTTCAAGGTGTACGACGTGGAGCGCACTATCCGGGATATTTCTGAAGCGGTTGTGCGCAGGATTGCCGGAAACATGCCCTTTGATGTGATCTTAAGTAAGCGGGTGGAGTTTGCCGCCGCCGCGCATCAGGAGCTACAGGAAATCATTGACTCTTATGAAACCGGCATTAAGATTATTACCATAAAGTTGCAGGATGTTAACCCGCCAGATCAGGTTAAGGCGGCGTTTAACGAGGTAAATGAGGCCATTCAGGACAAGGAACGGGCCATAAATCAAGCGCAGGAGATTTACAACAATCAGGTGCCCAGGGCGCGGGGTGAGGCGGAACGTACCGTCGCCAAAGCAGAGGGGTATGCCATGGAACGGGTAAACAATGCCAAAGGAGACGTCGCCCGCTTCCTGTCGGTACTCGACAAGTATAAGAAGGCCAAACGGGTTACCCGCACCCGGCTCTACCTGGAAGCCTTAAGCAGCATGCTCCCTCAAATGAAGGAGGTTTATATAGTGGATGGCAAACAGAAGGCCCTGCTGCCCTTCCTTTCCATCGGCAAGCAAAAGGGGGCGGCCAAATGAAAAACGCCAAGCTCACACTCATATTAGTAGTGTTTTTCGGTCTTTATATCTTGCTGAACCAGTCATTTTTTGTGTTGGAGGAGGGCCGGCAGGTGGTAATCACCCAGTTCGGCCGGCCGGTAGGTAATCCCATTACCAAAGCCGGTTTAAACTTTAAGTTACCCTTTATTCAAGAAAAGAACCTCTTTGAAAAGAGGCTGTTGGCCTGGGACGGTGACCCTACCCAGATCCCCACCAAGGACAAGAAGTACATTTGGGTGGACACCACCGCCCGTTGGCGGATTGTGGATGCCTTGAAGTTTCTCCAAACCGTAACCACTTACCAGGCGGCCTTATCGCGTTTAGATGATATCGTCGATTCGGTGGTTAGGGATATCATCTCCAGCAACATCCTGGTAGAGGTCGTTCGCAGCGATACCTGGGCTCCACCCCAGCGGGCATCCTCCCTGGCCGAGGGACAGCGTGAAGGAGAAGAGGATACTATCCAGTTGGGGCGCCAAAAAATTACCCGGGCCATTCTGGAGGCCGCCTCCAAGCTTACCCTGCCTTACGGGATTGAGTTGGTAGACGTGAGAGTCAAGCGTTTAAACTACGTGGAAAGTGTGCGCAACAAGGTTTACGGGCGGATGATTTCCGAGAGGAAACGGATCGCTGCCGGCTATCGCTCGGAAGGCGAGGGCGAAAAGGCTGAGATTATCGGCCGGATGGAGAAAGAATTAAAACAGATAAATTCAGAGGCTTACAAAAAAGCCGAGATAGTCAAAGGTCAGGCGGATGCGGAAGCTACCCAGATTTATGGCAAGGCTTACAACCAGGACCCGGACTTCTATGAATTCTCCAAGACGCTGGAGACTTATAAGGACATAAATAACAACAACGCCTATCTGATCCTTACCACCGACAGCGACTTCTATAAGTACCTAAAAAAGTCTAAATAATAGGAGCACACTCAGTAATGTCCGGTTAGATTTTTGCAATA
>QIEW01000065.1 GCA_003230535.1 bacterium | reverse complement strand
AGCTACAATTTCTTAGATTTTTCCTGCTTTCCGGGGGTAGTGGCGCGGCAGCTTACCAGGCTCAAACATCAAGTGGCTTTACCGCTGTTTTCATTTTTAGGAATGCCGGTAAATGATCCAAACTCTCTGTTTGATGGAATTTACTTCTCTTGGTGGAGATATCGTTTTAATGAGGATACCGCCTGGTTCGGTCCTTTAGGGTTCCTTATTTTGCTGCTGGCGGTCTGGTATAGCATGGCGTTTCCGCTAACTAGCTTAAGGAAAAATCTCCAATCGGCCAGTTATTGGATAAATAGTCGCTGGCTCATAGCCGCGGTAGCCGTCGGTTATTTTTTGGCACTCTGTTGGGTAATGCGCTGGCAGCCCTGGTCCGGCAGATTTCTAATTCCAATGGCAGCATTAGCGGCTCCATTATTAGCTGTTCTGTATCCGGACGGTACTACTGCATGGGCGGCCCCCAGAAGGGTTTTTTTATATGCCATTACATGTTTGACCATCGCGCTTGGTATCTGGTCGGCTATTCATAATGAGAATAAGCAACTTGTGGGTTGGACATCTATTTGGGGGAAAACGCAGTTGGAGCGACGGTGTGTCCGGAATGAGGCGCAGATAGAGATTATCCGTTATGTGGAGGATAATGTTCCCCAATCAGCTACTTTAGGACTGATGCTGTGGGGTAATGAGGTTGTAAGCTCTAATGCCTGGGATTACCCTTTTTTCGGAGAGGAATTTAGAAGGCGGCTGGTCCCGTTGAGAAAAGAACCTTTAAGCGCTGAATTTTTCCGGCGTTACGGCCTGGATTTTCTCCTGCTAAGTGGTGGGAGCTATCGACCCAGTCCTGATATCGAGCGCTTGAAAACAGTTACTATTATTCCCGGGTGGCACCTTAGTAAGCTTAGGGAAGAATAAAGGGGGATTTTTCAGGTGGTGTCAGATTCAGTAAATCTGACACCCTCCCCTAATGGCTGTCAGGTCTGAGGACCCGACAGCACATAAAAGGGAGCGTGAATAATTAACTCATCACTTTTATATTTATAGATGTTTCGGCCTGTCTCAGGCCGAAACCCAATAGGGCGCCGATGCCCTTAACGCTTTCGGCTTGAGAACCAGCCGAAGGATCAAAACCGATGAGTTATTTATATACAACTACTTAGGGAAGTTAAGGAAGAATAAAGCGGCTTCCGCCGCGGCATTAGCAACTACCACTGTTTGGTTTCCTCAATAACCGGTTTTAGAACTTAGCGCACCTGCCAGTGCGGACTTTTCAGGTTCAGGTGGCGGTAGGTTCAGGAAAACTGCCGCTCGTTCAGGCTGTCGGGTCTGAGGACCCGACAGCACATAAATATCGAGCACATAAATATCGAACTCAGGTTATCTGTTTGTTTTATTGGACCTAAAAAAGAAATTCCTATGCGTTTGAATTAATCGGGAGTAATGCTCCGGCGCAGGCCGAAGTCTGCGGCTACCATCAGTATTAGATTGCTATTCTATGCAATAAGCTGAAAATAATATTTTCACGTTTATAATATTTGTTCATCAATCTATACATCCCCTCCACCAA
>QIEW01000205.1 GCA_003230535.1 bacterium | reverse complement strand
ATTTGTGCTTATTCCAAATCACCGGAGCCGATTGAGCAGGCATTGGAAATGGCTGGGCGAAAAAGCAGGGTGACACTGGTAGGCGCCGTGAAAATAGAGTTGCCCCGACCGCCTTTATTCAAGAAGGAGTTGGATTTTCTTATCTCCACGGGCCGGGGGCCGGGCCTGTTTGATCCCCGCTATGAGGAGGAGGGGCTTAATTATCCTGCTGAGGAAGTGCGTTGGACAGAGACCCGCAACATGGAAGAATTCCTGTGGCTGGTAGCTGAGGGCAAAGTAGAGGTAAAACCTCTAATAAGCCATCTGTTTCCTATAGAAAAGGCTGCCAGAGCCTATGAGCGGCTCGTTAATCGTTCCGAGGAAACTTTGGGGATTTGCCTGGAATACCCCCACGCAGCCCCCCCAGAAGTTAAGCCCTCGCCTTTGACCTCTGCCTCACCCGCTAAAACTTCGCCACAGATAGGGGTCGGCTTTATCGGCTGCGGGAGTTTCTCCCGAATGGTATTGCTTCCCCTGATGCGGGATTTAGGATATTACCGTTTTCAGGCCGTAGCTACCAGGACTAGAGAATCAGGTATCCGAGCCAAAGACGATTTCGGATTTGTACAAGCAACCCTGGATTATCGCCGAATCCTGGAAGATCCACTGGTAGATCTTGTGGTAATAGCTACCAGACATGACCTTCATGCGCAACTGGCTATAGAAGCCTTAGAACGGGGGAAAAATGTTTATGTGGAGAAACCCCTGGGGATGACGGTAGCTGAATGCCAAGGGGTGGTAGATAGGTTAGAGGGGAGCGCCCAATGGCTCACGGTGGGGTTTAACCGGCGCTTCTCGCCACTGGTCAGCCGGATTAAAAATGTATTGAGCAGAGTGGAAAATCCTATCATGATAAACTACCGTGTGGTACGAGGGTTTCTGCCGGCTTCCTTCTGGGTTTATGACCCGAAACAAGGCGGAGGGAGAATTTTAGGGGAAGCGGTGCATTTTTTTGATCTTATGCGCTGGCTGGTAGGGGTTGAGCCGACATCTGTATTTGCTTCCGGCGGTACGCTTTCTCATATTGGGACACAAGTCCATGATAATTTTATGGTAAATGTCCAGTTTGCTAACGGGTCATTAGCTTCGCTGTTTTATGGCGATTTAGGTTCCCCTGACTTGCCGGTAGAGAGAATGGAGCTTTTTGCCGGTAACCTTACCATTTTACTGGATGGTTTCCAGGAACTTACCGTAAAAGGTTGGCAAACACAACCGCATCTTAGGTTACCGGAACCCCAGGCGGGGTACAAAGAGGAGTTGCGACACATTGCCGAGGCTATTGGGGAAGACAAGCGGCCTTCGGTAACCGCCCGGGACGGCCTGTGGGCCACTAAAATGAGTGTAGCTGCGATAGAAGCCTTACAAACCGGGAAGCCTCAGCCGTTGCAAAAGTAATGTAAGGAGCTTGAAAATATCCAATATGCCGTTTTAGGATAAATCATAATGTTTTTCTGTGGTGTATCTGACACCTCCTAAAACCGCAGTCAGGTCTGAGGACCTGACTGCACAAAAAAACCACAAACGGTACTTTAAAATGTTCTAAGTCCCTAAATAGTAGACTTATTCGGCGGTAGGGATATTTATTATGCCACCAAAAATCTTGCTAGAGACCACTCAGCAGTTGGATTTCCTAACTCCGGTGTTTAACAACAGTGGATTGGGAAAAGTAGTCAGCGTAGAAGATAAGGTCTATGGAATAGCCCCTGGTGACAGGGTAGTATGGATAGGAGCGCCCTTCTCTTCCCGGGTCTCCGTCCCTAACATATTGTGTGGACGCGTCCCTGATAAAGTATCAGATGAGCAGGCTCTCTGGACCGGGCTGGGGGCATATCTGTTGCGGGCTCTTCGCCAAAGTAGGCTACAGCTTGGGGAAATTGCGCTAGTATCCTGCTTGCCGGAGGTGTCGGGATTGCTGCATCAACTACTGGAGTTATCCGGCTGCCAACATCCGGAAGTTCCCGTGAGCAAAAATGTACCGGGCACCAAATTACGGCTGCCGGCATCGCAACCCCAGGTTCGCCCATACCCTGTGTGGGCGGATGCGCTGTTTACCGACCAGCCGCCGTCAACTCAAAACCGCTGTTGGGATATGCTCCGGCGCGGGGCTAAGATAATTATGTTAGGGTCACAAAATGAGCCTCTTCCTATGGAATGTCTAAGAGAGAAAGATTTAACTATACGGGCTGTCGGCCTTCCCCAAATTCAGGCGGGTTATTGCTTTCCCCCGGGCTATAGCCGATGGACGCCACAGAAGAATCTGGAGCTGTTTCTGGGTTTGGTCAGGTCGGGTAAAATCAGCCTCTAAAGATTGGCATTTTGGTTCGCCAGCATGAAAAAACTATACATTGTCATTACCGTAGACACAGAAACCCATCTCACTCCTACCAAGTTTCAGGAGGGCGGAGAACCCCCCCTTCCTACTATTCTTGCCGGATATGAAAACGGTGAGCCGATAGGGTTGACCAAACTGCTCGGGGTCTTGGAAGCCCATTCCGTCAAGGCCACCTTCTTTATCAGTATCCTGGAGATGGCTTATTTCCATCAGAAAAAATTGGAGG
>QIEW01000363.1 GCA_003230535.1 bacterium | reverse complement strand
TTGGAGGAAGAGCCAAATCCCTAAAGTTATAAATACAAAAGCAGACCCGTTGAGGGCTATGGCCTGTGAGGTTCGTGACCCACGGGTTCGTGACCCACGGGGTCGTAATCCACGGGGTCGTAATCCTCGGCGATTTGAGCCTGGTTTTAACCGGCCCGATAGCATATCTCACCTCCCATCATGACCAGGTTCACCTGGAGGTGGGAAGCCAACACCACCAGATCAGCCCTATATCCGACAGCCAGACGTCCTCTGCGGCGGTCTAACCCCAATACCCGCGCCGGATTTATGGTGGCCATTCCCAGCGCTGCCGTAAAGCTACAGCCTGCATATTTCTGCATGTTGAACACAGCTTGCAGGAGACTAATCCCTGAGCCGGCCAACCGGCCATCTGGGGTGGTTACTTTGTCTTTGGTAACCCGGAACCGGCCTTGTCGGGTCTCGTATTTGCCGGGAGAAAGGCCGGAGAGAGGCGACGCATCAGTAACTAATACCAGCGTAGCGGGATGAAGATGGTGACCATCGGCAATGACTTCCAGATAAACATTTTGCTCCCTGCCTATTTGGTCCACCGTTTGGAAGTTGGTAAGCAGAGCGCCCACAACCCCCGGCTCCCGATGGTGGAAAGCCCGCATCGCGTTAAAGGTATGGGTGGCATAACCGGCGCCGGCTGCGATGGCCGCTCTGGCTTGCCGGTAAGTGGCCTGAGTATGTCCCAGGCTTACCATGATACCCCTCTCCCGCAACCAGCGGATAGCCATATCCGTCCCCGGCAACTCCGGGGCCAAGGTCACTATCCGCAGCAGACCTTGGGCGGCCTGTCTATACTCTTCTAATTCAGCTATGGATGGCGGACGCAAATAAGTCCGCGGGTGTACTCCGGCCTGCTCGGGGGATAAATACGGCCCTTCCAGATGCACCCCCAAAAGTTGGGCTCCCGGACTTTGTGGAGACCCTTGGGAGACGGACTGTCGGTGGGAATACTGTGCCAGTCGGGTTAACAATCTGACCAGCTTTCGGTGGGATGCGCTCATGGTGGAGGCCAACACCGAGGTAGTCCCCCAACACAGATGAGCTTCCAGCAGCTCATCCAGGGCTGCGTCCGTTCCCTCCATTACTTGGCGGCCCCTTGCGCCATGGAGGTGCAGATCAATCAGCCCCGGGATAATGGTCTTCCCTGAGAGTTCCAACACCCGGGCTCCAGCCGGAATGACAACGCCGGCAGCAGGCCCTACATATCTTATCAGACCTCTTTCCACTAATACGGCCCCTGCAACAATAACCTCATCAGGGGTATAGATTGCAGCTCCGGTCAGCAGGTAAACGGCTGTCGCCGCCTTTCTCCGAGGCGCCATTTCCTCTATTATTTTTGCCCTATTTATCGTATTGAATTAATCAGGCAGCTACATTCCATGGCCAGCGACATTGTAGAAACTAAGCTTCAGTGCACTCACACATATGATGCAGATGTTCTTAAAACTTTATTAAATTATAACATACTAGCAGATGGTTTTCTATCTTCAGATTAAAGTTCGAATTGGAGGAGGGACGCTTAACCTTATCCAGCGTGACACATCTTCAGCCCTCCTCACCGCATATCTTACCACCCATCACTTTTAATAATATAAGGATTATTAAACCGCAGAGGTTCGCAGAGAAATGAACAAACAGGTTTCGGGCTAAAATCTCTTGGCCCAAAGCCTTATATGAAGCCTGAAGCCTAATATCATTTTCACGGTGATATGGCGCAAAGGTGTCTGATATATCAAGCACTTTAGGTTTTTATAGTGTCACTTCAACAAGGAATTTATATAAAACCTGGTTTGGATTTTGACATCTGGAATTTTACCTCTGCGTTTCTCTGCGTCCTCTGCGGTTAATTTCCTGTATTTCCAAAAAAGTGATCGGTGGTAAGAATGGCATATTTTTATACTTTCAAAATTATCTTTTGTGCGCTACAATATTGTTTTTTGACTCGGATTATTAATCACCGGAGAGGGAAGTATTATGGCTGAAGGACAGGTAGATTATGCAGCCCTGAAGCGGGGGGGTTTTATGAGGCAGCGGCAGAAAAATTATTTTTCGCTGCGGCTGCGGGTAATCGGCGGCCGGATTACCGCGGAGCAACTCCCTAAGCTGGCTGAGGTAGCCGGGAAATATGGTAAAGGCTATATCCATCTGACTACCCGGCAGGGGATAGAGATCCCCTTCGTCCATCTGGACAATGTTGAAGAAATTAAGGCAGAACTCGCTAAGGTTGGCCTCGAACCCGGTGTGTGTGGGCCGCGGGTACGGACGTTGATCGCCTGCCAAGGGGATATCCTCTGTCCGCATGGATGGATCAACGCCGAAGAGATTGCCGTGAAGTTAGATGAAATTTACTATGGTAAGGAACTTCCTCATAAGTTTAAATTCAGTGTTACCGCCTGCGTCAATAACTGCGCCAAGCCCCAGGAGAACGATTTGGGCATCATGGGGGTAGTAAAACCCGTCTGGGAAGGCGCCGAGTGTACCCAATGCGGCTTATGCCAGGCCGTCTGCCCGCAAGCTTCCATTGAGTTGACCGCCGACGGAATACAGTTTGATCTTAGCAAGTGCATCTTATGCGGAGATTGTATCAAGAGCTGTCCCGGTGAATGCTGGAGAGTGGGGGAGATTGGCCATACCATATTTGTGGGCGGCAGGATTGGCCGGCGCCCGGAGTTGGGCTGGAAGCTGGCTGAATTGGTATCTGTGGAGGAACTTTACCCGCTTATAGACCGGGTGGTAGGGTTCTACATTGCCCATGGCAGGAGAGGGGAACGTTTCGGGGTCA
>QIEW01000306.1 GCA_003230535.1 bacterium | reverse complement strand
GCCGAAAATTATTTACTCCGGATAGAAGAGTGTGGAACAGGCAAACGACCTGCCGCTCAGCAGCGTGTCAGCGTCAAAGGAAAAAGAGCAATGCCACCACCGGCCTCAAGCGGACCCACCCTCCGCCGAATAACGGACCCACTTTACCGGTTTTAGCTAAAGCCCGAGTCTTTATGTGGACCCACCCTCAGCTTAAATACTAATTCAACCTTTCTAAATCCACTCCGCCTTGTGTAAATCCCCAGAATGAAGTCAGCCTCAAGGCTCCCTTCTATCCCCACGCCATATCATCCAACTTTTTCCACTCCCTGATCACTTATTATTCATTGTATCTATGCATTAACCGGTCTGTCGGTCATCTTGCATGATGGGCAAAAGCGAGGGGACGAGAGTAATAATATTCCTCTGCTCCGCAGGTTGGGCTACAGCCTAGAACAACTCACATGAGGATCAAAATAAAACGCAGGAATTTCTAACAGGATTAATATGAGAAAGGGGGAAAGCCCGAAGGGCGTAACTTCGGACTTTCCGGAAGAGTTCCGCCAATAGCCGGAAACTCCCAAACACAATGACCCTTTTATCATGCTTTCCGGCTATTGGCAAGGCCGGAGGCTGCCTATTCTACTCTTAGAAGTCCAATGTAAGTGGTGTGGAATGGTTTTTCATGTTTGCCGCAGTTGCTGGAGGGGGCAAGCATACTGTGGTGATGAGTGCCGGATTTCAGGAAAACGCCATGCTCACCGAGAATCCCAAAGACGATACCGCCGGAGTACCAAAGGTAAAATGGCCCATTGCGAAGCAGAACGGCGCCGGAGAAAGGGGTTAAGTAAAAAAAATAAAAAAATCATGGATGATAGGGGTTCCAGTCTTCTGTTTGGAGGTATAAAATTATCCACATGCAGTGACAGAACTCCCGGATCAACGGATGAAATCGAATTAGAAGAGTTAAATTCCATGGGTAAATGCCATTTTTGTAATTCAACAGGAAAGATCATTGCTCAATTCCCCCGTAGAGGTTATGAACAAGGCAAATATAGTGTCAGCAGGGTTTATTACCCATAAACAGGTTATTTAAATTCGGTTCTAAATGTATGAATTTCTTGAACAGTAAAGCTAAAGAGGTGGAGTCCGTGGATATCCTGCTGGAAGGGATAGGCGAAATGTATGCCGAATTTCGTATTCCCGACCCTTGTGCGGAAGCGCTGATGCTCAAATCCCTGGAAAGATACGGTCAGGTATCTCCTGTAGTAGTTAGCCGCGAGGACAAGAACCGGTACGAACTTCTTGACGGCTTCAAGCGTCTGCATGCCTGCCGCCGTCTTTCATCATTCATAAGTTTAAATGCCAAGGTGCTTGAATTGACGGTTCATGCCCGCAAGGCCGCCGTTGTGCTGTTAAACCGGGCCGGCAAAATAAGCGATACGGAAGAGGCCTTGGTTGTTCATTCCCTGTATCACGATGATTGCCTGACCCAGGTTGAGATAGCATAAGAGTTGGGTGTGTCGGCGCGTATCTCTGATACAGGACTTATGCGATGAAGCCCGGGAAAGCATAAAACTGGGACTGATATCCGTAAGCATAGGACGTGGATTGTCGCGGTTGCCACGTGGCAACCAGGACAGAGCTCTGTCAGCCATCCAAAGGCATGGTCTTAGTTGCCGTGAAACGGAAAAACTGGTATCGGCCTTGCTCACCCGTCCAAAAAGCGAGCATGACTCCATCCTGACAGACCCTCAAAAGATTGTCATAGACAGGGCGAATCCAATCTTGGAACTTAAGG
>QIEW01000070.1 GCA_003230535.1 bacterium | reverse complement strand
CATCAGGCTCAGCCATCATTTACGCCACATACATAGGTGGAAGTGGTAAGGACGCCAGTTGGGGCATTGTTCTAGACAGCTCTGAAAATGCATATATCACAGGGTACACCTACTCCACTGACTTTCCGACTGTATCTCCTATCCAGGGGAGCCATGCAGGAGGCGGCAGGGATGCTTTTGTCGCAAAGATAAACTCATCAGGCTCAGCCCTCCTCTACTCCACATACTTAGGTGGAAGTGGTGATGAGTACAGTCATGGCATTGATATAGACAGCTCAGAAAATGTATACGTAACAGGTAAAACCAGCTCCACTGACTTTCCGACTGCATCTCCAATCCAGGGGAGCTATGGAGGGGGTAAGTGGGATGTTTATGTTACAAAGGTAAACCCCTCGGGCTCAGCCCTTCTCTACTCCACATACCTCGGTGGAAATGATGCTGAATTCAGTTATGGCATTATTGTAGATAGCTTTAGAAATGCACATCTGACAGGGTGGACAAAATCTACCAACTTTCCGACTGCATCCCCAATCCAGGCAAGCAATGCAGGAGACAGGGATGTCTTTGTCACAGGGATAAATGCCTCGGGTTCAGCCCTCCTCTACTCCACATACCTCGGTGGAAGTGGTAAGGAGCTCGGTTATGACATTGCTTTAGACAGCTCAGAAAATGTGTTTGTAATAGGTAAAACCACCTCCTCTGACTTTCCGACTGCATCTCCGCTCTATGGAAGCAATGCTGGGGATTGGGATGCTTTTGTCGCAAAGATAGAACTGGCCAACCCGCCTTCCATCCCCGGGCTTTTAAATCCGGCAAATGGTCAGCAAGGTCTGCCCGCAACAGTAACCTTTACATGGAATCCATCCACAGACCCTGACGGTGACCCTGTGACTTATGACCTTTCTGTATGTGAAGATGAAAATTTTACAACAGGATGTTTCAATACATTTGATATAGCATCCCTTGAAAATAAAGCTATCTACTATGCAGGCATTGGTGGTGGTGTAGGGTTATTATTATTCGGGATAGTACTTGCAGGCGGTGTCAGAGGCAGAAGGAAGATATCACTGATGATAGCAATGATTATGATAGCGGGAATACTTCTGGTCTCATGCGGCGGAGGTGGTGGAGGTGGCGGAGGCGGTGGTACATCCAATGAGGTCAGCTATACAGTGTCAGGGCTTAAATCCGGCACTACATATTATTGGAAGGTAGTTGCAGACGATGGCAAGGGAGGTAGAGCGGAAAGCCCGGTTTGGAGCTTTACTACACAGTAAACCCCGGTTGAAGAGCGAAGGTCTTCTAAAGGGTTCCTTATAATGATGTGCCCGACTTCGCTATACAGGCTACGTCGCGGCAGCCTTCTCTTCTCACCAAATTCCTGTGCGAAGTCAAACGGCGTGCCGAGCCGAAGCTTAGATTTTCGAAGCGAAGTCAACTGGCGTGCCAAGCCGTAGCTTCGATTTTCAAAGCGAAGGCTGGTGGAGCTGATCGGGATCACCTCTTGAATGCCATTCAAGCGCTCTCCCAACTGAGCTACAGCCCCTATTTAAAAACAATAACCAATTACCAAATTACAATAATCAAACTAAAATAACCTACAACCTTCCCAATTCATCTGGACGCTCTTCTCCATCTACTACAGGGTATAGGGTTTAAGGATTAAGGAACAGGGGATAAAACCCTTCTTTTAAACCCTTTGCCTTTTCCCCTTTCCCTTGTTCCCTGTTCCGTCAGAGACTATAAAATAACACATTCCGTACTCGATTTCCAACGAAAAATGTGGTTTTGGTTTTCTTTTAAACCTGTAATCCTGCTTGCCCCGTTGTCCCGAAACGTCAGGACTATACTGGGCCTGTCCCGTTGTTTTCGGGAACAGCTTTTTTCATTAAAATAGACCTGACGCCTTATGTCCCTGGATACGGCCATGACTGATAAGAGATCATTAAAAATATTTGCTTGTCAAAAAAAGATTATGCATCTATAGTAAATTATAGTAACTACTCAGGTATTTAGGCTGAAGACTGAAGGCTGTGGGGCGTATTGCAATACACCCCTACATTAATCAAAGCAAATTTCCTAATAGTCTTCGGCCTTCCCCCTTCCTTGTTTCCACAAGGAAACACGGGGGACCTTTAGTCTATCCACCTGAGTAGTTACAAATTATATACATAAAAACTGATATATGGAGGCCACATGAAACGTTTTCAGGCTGTTTTGCTTGCGGTTATTTTATTGGCAGGGTTTACGGCATATGCTGAGGCAGGGGTAGTCATTACGAGTATCAATAAATCATTTGATGACCCCCGGGATTCCGGTACCAGCACCGCGTATATAGGCGACAACGGTATGAGGGCAGAATCACGCGCTGAAGGTGAGAATAACATTGTTATTTTTCGAAGCGACAAAGAGGTTTTCTGGATGATTAATACAGCAGATAAGACCTACACTGAAATGACCAAAAAAGACATCAAAAAGATTAAGGGTCAGATGGATGAGGCGATGAGGATGATGCAGGAGCAGATGAAGAACATGCCCCCTGAACAGAGAGCAATGATAGAGCAGATAATGAAGGGCAAGGCAATGCCGGCTCAGCCTAAAAAGACGGTCTTTAAAAAAGCCGCGTCCGGGGTCAAGGTAGGCAAATGGAAATGTGATAAGTATGAGGGTTACAATGGCGGGCAGTTGACCGAAGAGGTCTGTACAACTTCATGGAAGAACCTCGGTATCGAACAGAAAGATTTCCGGGTAATGAAGAGCATGGGTGAATTTATGAGTGAACTTTCCCCGGATGCCGCATCCCATTTCAATGTAGGTT
>QIEW01000293.1 GCA_003230535.1 bacterium | reverse complement strand
GCAACCTGAGGATGCTTTTCCCCATAGGTCTCCCGCCAAATCGAGAGCGCCTGCTCATAATACTTTATGGCCTTATCATACTTCCCCAGAGCCTTCCAGGCCGCGCCCAGGTTGTTTAACGCAGTAGCAACCTGAGGATGCTTTTCCCCATAGGTCTCCCGCAAAATCGAGAGCGCCTGCTCATAATAGTCCCTGGCTTCCCGGTATTTACCCAGGGTGTAGTAAGAAACGCCAGCCTCATTCAGATAGAGGGAGTTTTTCGGCTCCAGAGCAGCGGCCTGGCGGTAATATTTGAGAGCCTCGGCAAACTTCAATTGGGCAAATTTTATATTTCCCAGGTAGTAAGCGGCGTTGGCGGCTTTTTCCGTCCCTTCCTCAAGCTCCCCGGCAAATAGCGCTTCCGCCGCCCCATACTCTCCGGCCTTGAATTTGACCAGCGCATTTTCCTTGGCCTTCTTTTTCTCCGGTACTTTCTCCTGAGCGGTACTTTTCTCCAGTTCCTCTTCGGTTGCTTTGACCTTTTTCCTGAGCTCCTCGATAATCTGAGTCTGTTTTCCCTTATCTATGTGCGCCCGCTCCAGACGGTCTAAAAGTTCCGGCGAGGCCATATTGAGATTAACGACACCCCCGTCTGTAGCAACGATGTTAGGGCTGTGGTCACCCGTACTCTCTTGGTGAATTGTAGGCAAGCCACTTTTTGCAAAGGAGATATAAGGCCAAATATTAAAAACAACAGTGGCCAAAACAGTTCCTAATAAGGCAGAATTTCTCATGACAGAATATTCCCCATTTTTATTTTGGTTCTTTGGCGGCATTTTTGGCTCAATCTGCGGGCCTATTATAGTTGACGGTACCCCCGTCTGTAGCAATTATGTTAGGGCTATGGTTGCCCTTACTCTCTTGGTGAATTGTGGATGAATCACTGTCCTGGATAACGGTAACCGGGCTATTATCTGGGGGAACAGTAACCGGACTGGCATCTCCACGGACGATGTTAGAGTCTTTACTGGCCGCATCTTCCTGGCGACTTGTAGATGGTGTGGAAGAGATAAGAGTACTGATGAGTAAGAAGATACCACCGATAACAGCGGCAATAATAGCGCCCCAAAAGGCCGCATTTTTCCAGATGGAGGATCTCATATTATTATTTTGGTTATGGGTCATAATTTATATGTATAAGTAATTTTTTTTCATCCCCTCGCCCCTTTGGGGAGAGGGCTAGGGTGAGGGGAAGTAAAACAGGTGTGCCCCCCTCACCTCAATCCTCGCCCCTTTGGGGAGAGGAAGTAATAGGTACCCGCACCTCTTTGCCAGTTTCGGCCTGAGACAGGCCGAAACATCGGAGATTGCTTCGCTGTCGCTCGCAATGACAGATTAGGAGTAGGGCGGTTCAAGCGAAGCGGAACCGCCAATAACATGCGCATTAGGATAGGCGGAACCGGCTTACGCCTTGTTCCACCCTACTACTTTACCTCACTTTTCCGGGAATGACAACTTAAGTTTGTTTCTGAAACTTGGGTTCAGTTCCGGCAATAAGCCTGTGGATGTTGGCGCGATGCTTGATAATCACTAAGCCTGAAATTAGAAAAACCAGGCCGATCATCAAACCGGAAACTTCCTGATGGAAAACATATTTTTGGGACAAAATTGCAGCCGGTAAAGCTGCCGCCGCCAGGATGGAGCCTAATGAAATATATTTAGTCCATAAAAATGCCGCTAACCAGACGCCGAACGAGATAAGTATAGGGATCGGAGTGAGATAGAGGAATACCCCCAGGCCGGTGGCTATCCCCTTCCCTCCCCGGAAACCATGAAATACCGTAAATATATGTCCCGATATTACCGCCGCTCCCGCCAGTATTTCGGCTAGGCCTTCCCCCCCCAGCCAATGGGCTAAGGTCACCGCCAGCGTCCCCTTGCCGATATCCAGAGCCAGTACCGCTATCCCCGGTCCATTACCCAATATCCGGCGCACATTAGTGGCCCCCAGGTTCCTGCTCCCATGCTCCCGAAGATCAATCCCCCGGAGTATGCGGCCCGCCAGATAACCGAAGGAAATAGAACCGATGAGATAAGCTGCCACTACAGCTAAAATTAGTTTCCCCAAAATAATATACCCTGCACCTTTAACATCTCCGGTTAGTGGATGATAAACTGTTCTTGCGGCGCCTATATCCGCAGGCTTCCATACCGGTAATCAGAGGACCTATTACCTTATATTAACCTGAGTTCGATATAAAATTGGGTCATTCCCCTCTTTGAAAAAGAGGGGCTAGGGGAGATTTAAAAACCATTATTATCCAAAATTCA
>QIEW01000138.1 GCA_003230535.1 bacterium | reverse complement strand
CCGATAGCCATAAGCAGGCCGAACATGCTGATCATGTTGATACTTTGGCCGGTTATCTGCATAATCCAAAGCGCTCCGGCAAAAGAAACCGGAATCCCCATACCGACCCAAAAAGAGAGTTTAAAATCGAGAAAAAACCATAACGTCAAAAAGACCAGACACAACCCTAACGTTCCATTTCTGTATAAGAGGTCTAATCGCTCCTTCACATATTTAGAGCTGTCTCTCCATTTGGTGAGTTCCAGTCCTGCGGGCAGCAAGGAGTTTTTCCTAAGCAGATAATCGTTGACGCGGCGGGCTATTTTGATGATGTCTTGGGCCGGCGTTTTATAAATATTGATGGTGGCCGAGTCTTTCCCGTTAAACTTGGCGTAATGGGGATCCTCTACAAATCCATCGCGGATGGCGGCTATCTCATGGAGGTGGATCATCGATCCGTCGGGCTGGGCAAGGACGACAATGTTCCGAAACTCATCACCGGTATATTTTTGTCCCTTAGTCCGAATAGTGATCTCTTCCCGGGCTGTTTTGATCTGTCCGGCAGGCAGATCCAGACTCCCCCGGCTGACCGCATCGGCCACCTGTTGCATTGTTAGATTGTATTTTCGGAGAGTGCTCTCCGACACCTCAACGGCGATCTCGTAATCGCGCACTCCGGCAATGGTGACGTGGGATATTTCCGGAAAAAACAACAGGTCATCCTTAATTTCCCGGGCCACCTCTTTCAGTGTCCGCTCCGGCGCATCGCCGGACAGGGCCAGGGAGATGACTATATCTTTATTGACAATCTCTTTAATCCGGGGTTCTTCCGAGTCCTCGGGAAAGGTGTCTATGCGGTCTATCTCATTGCGAATATCCTCTTTAACCCGAATGGTGTCATAGTCCGGGTCAACCTCGACAAGCATTGATCCTACCCCTTCGGCGGCGGTGGAGGTGACCTTGGAGAGACCGTCCACCCCCTCGAGAGCGTTCTCCAGCTTGGTGCAGATCCCCTCTTCCACCTCTTCCTGGCTGGCGCCGGGATAAGGGACGGTAATGGTGATAAGGTCTAAGGTGAATTGCGGAAAGACCTCCCGCGGCAGGTTTTTTCCAGCCATAAAACCCATCACCAGCAGAACTACCATCAGTAGATTGGCGGATACGGGGTTTTGTACGATGACGCTGATATGTCTGTCGAGATTCATTTTTGCTCGGGGGGGGAATAAAGCGCCCTGCGCCGCGGATTAAAATCCCCCCTGACCTCCCCTTATAAAAGGGGGAACCCGTTGTTTTCCTGTTTGGAAGGGGGGGGGGAACACCGTTGTCTCCCCCTTTGACAAAGGGGGGTTAAGGGGGATTTTTTTCATCGCCACAAATAGGTTTATAGTATCTTATCTTATTGTTTTAATAAACCTAAAAAATGGGATTTCCTATACTATCAAGTAAAGCCTATCCTCTGTAACTACCTGATAATAAATGGTGGAGGACAGGGGATTCGAACCCCCGGCCTCTGCCTTGCGAAGGCAGCGCTCTCCCCGAACTGAGCTAGTCCCCCATCCTATTATTTATAAATGAGTTACGATAGAGCATCCTTGCTCAATATTAGCTCGATTGTATAGTTGATTTCTCGCTTAGGGAGTTGGAAATATCAATTATACCATTTGTAGTCATTGCGAGCGACCGGAGGGAGTGAAGCAATCCCGAAGTTCGTGTCCGTGATAAGATTGCTTTGGCTACGCCTCGCAATGACAAAAAAATGCAAAACCTGAAATTATATGTGGTATTTTAATATCTTCTAAGTCCCTTACTACTGCCCTAATTCGCTTTTAAGGCAATATAGGATATTCAAATTGGGGTTGCTCTCCGGTCAGGCTCTTTAAGAATGATACGACATGTTTGGTCTCATCATCATTCAATTCGACCCCGAGAGCCTCTCTTCCCATGAGCTTTACCGCCATTTCCAGCGTAGGCACAGAACCGTTGTTCATATATGGTGCGGTCAGCTCAATATTTCTTAAAGTCGGTGTTCTAAAAGCGTGCTTGTCGCTGTCGTTTTTGGTAACCTTATAGCGGCCTAAATCGGTAGATCCAGGGACTTTTATCTCATGAAAAGAGCTATCGCTAAGGACCGGCCCGTAATGACAATCCAGGCAACCTTTTTTCTTAAATAGTTCCATTCCTTTCCTGGCATCCTCGGACAGGGCCTGCTTGTCACCTCTTAGATAACGGTCGAAAGGAGAGTGGGGGGTAATTAATGTTCTTTCAAAGGCGGCTATGGCTTTGGCAATATTTTGAGGCCGAACAGGGTTTTCCTCATTAAATGCTTCTCTAAACAGTCTTACATACTCCGGTATCTTTTTTAGCTCTTCGATGGCCACATCCATCTTTTCGTTCATCTCAATATCGGCTTCTATGGGACCTAACGCCTGATCTTCCAAAGTCTTGGCCCGGCCATCCCAGAATTGTACATCTAAAAAGGCCGCATTTAGCGCTGTAGGCGTATTTCTGGGCCCCTCCGTCATATTATGCCCCAGCGCCCTGGGAATTCTATCCGTAAAGGCAAACACCGGATTGTGACAGGTGGCGC
>QIEW01000075.1 GCA_003230535.1 bacterium | reverse complement strand
GATGTAGGCTAAGACGGACTTATTTCCCTTAGGGATGAAAATATCAAGCAGCATCACTACTATTATAGTAGCTACAATTATCAATTCCCCGGGAATGAACTTCAGGTCTGCCAGGAGGACAGTTAAATCCATTTATGCTTACCTCTCCAAAATGTTTAGCTCTTCAATCTCCGGCTCTGCCGGTTCAGTAACCACTCTTTTGGCTAATGTTTGACCGGATGGAGTCTGCTTTTGAATAATCCGCAGCAGGTTCTCCACCGAAGGTTTAGTAATGTTTAAAAATGGAGTGGGATAGACCCCAATCAAGATAATGAACGCCACTATCGGCAGCAGGGTGGCCTTCTCCCGAAAATTTAAATCCACTAATTTAGTATTTTCCTGGTTGGTAATCTTTCCCAGGATCAATCGCCGGTACAACCATAACATATAGAGCGCTCCCACCAGTACTCCCAGAGTAGCCAAAGAAGCGTATATCACGTTTATTTTATAAGCGCCTACTAAAATAAACAGTTCCCCCACGAAACTGTTTAATCCCGGAAAACCAATGGTGGCCAAGGTTACAATGGTATAAATCACCGTAAATACCGGCAACTGTTTGGACAACCCGCCAAATTCGCTAATCTGGCGGGTGTGACGGCGTTCATAGATCAAACCTACCAGTAAGAACAGGGCGCCGGAGCATAAGCCGTGGTTGATCATCTGCAATATTCCGCCCTGGAGACCCTCCCGATTTAAAGCAAACAACCCCAGCATTACAAAACCTAAGTGGCTTACGCTGGAGTAGGCCACCACTTTTTTTATATCCTCCTGGGCCATGGCTACCAATCCGCCGTAGATGATGCCGATTATGGCCAAAACCGCGATCAGGGGGACGAATTTTTGCGAGGCCAGCGGCAGTAAGGGGATGGAAAAGCGCACAAAGCCGTAAGTACCCATTTTAAGCAGCACTCCGGCCAGGATGACGCTGGCGGCGGTAGGAGCCTCCACGTGGGCATCCGGCAACCAAGTGTGAAAGGGGACCATGGGGACTTTAATCGCAAAGCCCACAAACAAACACAGGAAGATCCACAGTTGTTTGTCCGCGGGAATGGCGACTTGATATAATCTCAGAAGGTCGAAGGTGTAACTGGGCGTTATTCCGGCGGCCAGGGCATAATCATGGTAATTAAAGTAGACCCCTAAAAATCCAATGATCAGCACCAGGCTGCCGAATAAGGTAAACAGGAAAAACTTTATGGTAGCGTATAGCCGCCGGGGCCCGCCCCAGACCCCAATCAAAAAGTACATGGGGACCAGCATCACTTCCCAAAATACATAGAACAGAAAGATGTCCAGGGAGCAGAATACCCCCAGGATACCGGTCTCCAACAGCAGCATACAGGCCGAGAAGGCTTTTACCCGCTCAGTGATACATTGCCAGGTGGACAGTAACGAAATGGCCGACAGAAAGGTGGTCAACAACACCAGCCACAGGCTAATCCCGTCAATCCCCAGCTTATAACCAACTCCGATGGAGCCGATCCACTCCACATGCTCTACAAATTGCATATTGGGGGTATGGAGCCTGAAATTGGTGAACAGCAGAAGCGACAGGGCAAACACCAGCAAG
>QIEW01000211.1 GCA_003230535.1 bacterium | reverse complement strand
CTTGGTATGGGCCATTAGGGCTCTGGCAGCGGCCAAGGCATAGGCCCCCCCGGAGCCAATGCCTATTATCCCGTCATCGGGCTCGATTACATCTCCATTGCCGGAAATGACCAGAGAATGTTCCTGGTCGGCTACCACCAAGAGCGCTTCCAGGCGCCGCAAGTTTCTGTCGGTGCGCCAATCCTTAGCCAACTCCACCGCTGCCCGTTGGAGGTTGCCCTGGAATTTCTGGAGCTTGCTTTCAAATCTATCCAGCAGAGACATGGCATCGGCGGATGTCCCTGCAAATCCAGCCAACACTTTATTTCCATATATGCGGCGCACTTTTTTGGCCCGGTGCTTCATGATCACATCGCCCACAGAGACCTGCCCATCGCCGGCCATGGCCAGCCGCCCTTCCCGGCGAACACATATTACGGTAGTTCCATGATAATCAGCAGCAGTATCAGGTCTGAGGCTCACATTTTCCTCCTTAAGGGTAAATCAAACACAAATAATCGGACTCCCCGCCGACAGAACACTCAGGCCCTGGGGTGGGTTTTGTCGTAAACCTCCGTCAGTTTATCTATACTCACATAAGTATAACGCTGGGTGGTGGAGAGACTGCTGTGGCCTAACAGTTCCTGGATATCGCGTATAGAAGCCCCTGAGTCTAGTAGATGCGTGGCAAAGGCATGTCGCAGTCCATGGGGGCTGAGGTCTGTAGTCAGTATGGTCAGTTGGCAGTACCTCTTAACAATACGACGCAGGCTCCGGGTAGTAAGTCTACTACCGAAGCGATTCAAAAATAATGGAGCAGAAGGTTCCTGAAAAGGAGATTTGGTCGCTAAATATTCTTTGATAGCCGGTACTACTTTACCGGATAGCGGGAGCATCCGCTCCTTTTTCCCTTTACCAAGCGCCCTCAGATAACCCTCATCTAAAAATAGATGGCCATGGTTTAGGCCCACCAGTTCAGCCGCTCGCAATCCGGTGGCATAAAGCAGTTCCAGCATGGCTCTATCCCGCTTACCGAGAACGGTATTGGGAAACGCCTGATCCAGAAGGGCGAATGCCTCATCCACAGTAAGAGGGAGAAAAAGATGTCTGGGTAAACGGGGGCTGGTTATTAACTTGGCTACATTTTCAGTTACATATCCCTGACGGCATAAAAATTTAAAGAAGCTGCGGATGGCGGATAGTTTCCTCAAGATAGAACTTTTAGCCAGTTTCCGGCGGTAAAGAGAAGCTACGTAGCCCCGCAATGTTACCAGATCCAGCTTGGATATATCAGGTTCTTCTCCTGCTTGGGGTTGGTTTTCTGCAAGATATGCCCTCAGTTGCTGTAAGTCCTTGCAATAATGGGTCCTGGTATAAAGGGAATAATTTTTCTCTAATTCCAGATATTTTAAAAATTCTTCAATATATGGCGTCATTTCACATCCGGCCAGCCTGTCCCCGATTAATAAAACTTATTCAGGCCAACTAAGCTATGCTATATAACATGTTCTTTAGCCTTGTGTCAAGGCGGAACTCCTCTGACTTACACTCTTTACCCGAATAATTCGGGATCATAATACGCTCCCGCTGGTCGCTTCCATAGCGGGAGTTTCCGGTAATTTGTATAAAAAATTTGTTTTTTGAG
>QIEW01000228.1 GCA_003230535.1 bacterium | reverse complement strand
CCTATGCAGGTGAAACACATTATTTTGCTTACCGACGGCAAGTCTTACGGCGGCAAATTTAAAGAGCTGGCCAAGAAAATAGCCAAGGCCAGGATGAGTGTCTCCGCTATCGCCGTAGGTTCAGCAGCAGATACCGATCTTCTGATCACCATCTCCAAGACAGGAAAGGGCCTCTTCCACCATCCCAAGGACATGAGTAAACTGCCGGAGGTATTCGTGCAAGATTTGGAAGATGCCATCTCCCGGTCTACTTTTGTGGAAAAACCTTTTATCCCGGAAGTAATGGGGGAGAGTTTGGCTTTAGCGGGACTTACCGATGAAACTTTCCCGCCACTCAAAGGATATATGGTAGCCAAGCCCAAACCGGAGGCGGAAACCCCGTTGATATCCAGAGTGCGCAATGTTGAGGATCCTATCTTAGCGGTCTGGCGTTACGGGCTGGGCCGTTCCCTGGCTTATACCTCGGATGTTGAGCCGCGTTGGGCTACCGCCTGGATAAGCTGGAAGAACTGGAGTCGTTTTTGGTCGCAGTTGGTTCGCTACATTATGATGCGCAAACAAAAGGCCATCAGCTCGGTGCGGTTGCGGCGGATACCTAACGGAGCCTTAGTGGAAGTGGAGCCGGCTGTCACCGGCGCTCCCTTAGGAGATTTGCAAGCCATACTTCTCGGACCCGGCGGGAAACGCTACCAGACAAAACTGGAGAAAACCTCCTCAAATCTGTATCAGGGTAGTTTTATTACTGAAGATTACGGCCTCTATTTGGCAAACATTCGGGGAGAGTTAAATCGGAAGGTAAAAAGCTATAAAAATATCGCCGTAGCCCTCTCTCCTATACTAGAGGAGCATCGGCGGCTCCGTCCTGACAGGACATTGCTCCAGAAGATAGCCGAAATTTCTCAGGGCGAGTTCAATCCGGAGCGAATGGATGCTTTTCTAACGCCTCCTCCGGAGACCACACAGCCCTATGAACTGTGGCATATCCTGTTGATTATGGCGCTGATAGGTTTTGTGGTGGATGTTGCTTTACGCCGGTTATGGTTATAGTCTGTCTTACTGTAGTGTCGTGTCAACTCTAATATGTCGTAAATTCATTGGTTGTCATATCCCCCTCATCCTAACCTTACTCCCCCAGGTGAGGGGAAAAATAAAAATCTAATTTCCGATCTTTCGGCTTGTCTCAAGCCGAAAGTGCCAAGGGAAACGCACCCCTTTGGTAGTTTCGGCCTGAGACAGGCCGAAACATCTATATGATTCGTGTGCTGTCAGGTCCTCAGACCTGACAGCGGTTTTATGAGGTAACAAATTTCCTGAATCTGATACCTCATAAAAAACATTACTTTTCATCCTAAAACGGTATATTGGATATTCGTTTCAAGTGGCGGCAGGTTCAGGAAACCTGCCACTCGTTTAGGCTGTCAGGTCTGAGGACCCGACAGCACAAACCCTATACGGGTAGTGTTGGGGCCACTGCCCCAACATATAGTATGGCTAACTTCTTTAAAATGACTTTTGCAAAAGGCTCACTAACTGATGGTCTCGTAAAAAGTAAAAGTTACTCTTATTCGCTACAACATAGAGTGCCTTTATGCTTGCTGTCATACTACATATAGACAGTTTTCCCATCTTCAACGACTTTTTACGAAAGTATAACTATAATATAAAATGGCTCAGATCTTCGTCTTTAATAACATTTTCCAGTTTATCCCGCACATAAGAAGCGTCTATTTTTAGGTGCCTCTCTTCCATTTGGGGCGCATTGAAGGAGATGTCGTCCAACAGACGCTCCATAATGGTATAGAGGCGTCGGGCTCCAATGTCTTCGGTTCTTTGATTAACTGAGGTGGCAATGGAGGCGATCTCTTCTATTGCATCAGGCGTGAAATCCAACTCCATCTCTTCAGTTTTAAGCAGCGCCACATATTGTTTGATCAGTGCATTTTGGGGTTCGGTAAGTATTTTCACAAAATCTTCTTTAGTGAGCGGTTTTAGCTCCACCCGGATTGGGAAGCGACCCTGAAGTTCAGGGATAAGGTCCGAGGGTTTGGAGGAATGAAAAGCTCCCGCCGCAACAAACAACACATGGTCGGTCTTGATCAATCCGTATCTGGTGGCCACTACAGAACCTTCTACCAGTGGCAATAGATCCCTCTGCACTCCCTCGCGGGAAATGTCCGGCCCGCCCCCAGGTTGTTCCCGGCCGGAAACCTTATCCAACTCGTCAATAAATATAATCCCAGACTGTTCCACCCTTAAGACAGCCTCATTTATCACATCATCAATATCAATCAGTTTCTGGGCTTCTTCATTAGTCAGGACCTTGCGTGCTTCGGAAACCTTTACTTTACGCCGTTTGGTAGGAGCCTGAAAAAAACCGGGGGGGAAAATGTCCTTTAGATTTATGTCCACGTCTTCCATACCTGCCGATGATAGAAACTCAATCATCGGAAGCGCCCTCTCCTGAACTTCTATCTCCACAGAGCGTTCCTCAAACTTACCTTCCCGCAGTTTCTGGCGAATATCAGCCTTAGCTTCTTTAAGCGTAGGTTTGGGAGACTTTCCCCGTCGTTTAGGCATCAGCAAAGACACCAGCCGCTCCTCAGCCAACTCTTCGGCTTTTAACTGGACCTTCTCCTTCTGTTCCTCGCGCACCATGTTTACCGAAATGTGGGTCAGATCCCTTACCATCGACTCCACATCCCGGCCAACATATCCAATCTCAGTAAACTTTGTGGCTTCCACCTTGACAAATGGAGCCTGCGCCAAGCGAGCCAACCGCCGGGCAATTTCAGTCTTGCCCACGCCGGTAGGGCCAATCATGATTATATTTTTTGGGGCGACCTCATCCCGAAGCTCCGGGGGCAGCTGCTGCCTCCGCCAGCGGTTCCTCAAAGCAATAGCAACCGCACGCTTCGCTTCGTTCTGACTTACCACATATTTATCCAGTTCCGCAGGAATCGAGCATGAGACCTCCTCTGGTCGAATATCCTTCTAAAACGGAGCATATCTATTACTCCAATCGCAAAATATTTCTCGTTTAGTTCCGGGTAATGTCCGGTTAGGTTCACAACATACTGCAAGAAATCGATCTTTCAAGGGCGCCGCTACTCTTAGCGCTTTCGGCTTGAGACAAGCCGAAAGATCGAAAATCCCCCTTAATCCTCCTTTGCCAAAGGGGGAGATAGCTTGGAGAGAGCCCCTCATATCCTACGGGGGAGACAACGGGTTCCCACCACCTAAAGTAATAGGTGTCCGCACCGGCAGGTGCGCTAAGTTCACACGACACTATTTTAACAAGCGGCATAATATCTTTTTTGTCTGCCCTCTACAACTCTTCCAGTACTATCTGCTGATTAGTATATATACACAAAGAGGCGGAAATCTCCAGGGCTATCCGGGCGATCGCATCCGCCTCCAACTTGGTATGGGCCATTAGGGCTCTGGCAGCGGCCAAGGCATAGGCCCCCCCGGAGCCAATGCCTATTATCCCGTCATCGGGCTCGATTACA
>QIEW01000415.1 GCA_003230535.1 bacterium | reverse complement strand
CAAATTGGCCTGTAAACGTTAGGAATAATCATTTTGTGTCAATCCCGCGAAAGCGGGAATCCATAGGTTTTTTATCGGTCTGATATCCTGGCCAAGCCAGGAATGACAAAGGTCATATGTCCTTAAGTGAACTGCATTGTCTTCTACCCGAATAATTCGGGATCATAAACACGCTCGGAGTTGGTCGCTTCCATAACGGGGGTTTTCGGTAATTTGTACGAAAATTTTGTTTTTTGACCGTTATTTTATAACTAACTGTATTTAAATAACATCATTAATGTTTACCGTGGATTTATGAATAATTCGGGTCTAAGGGACTTAGAACATTTTAAAGTACCGTTTGTAGTTTTTTTGTGCGATTTATCCTAAAACGGTATATTGGATATTTCCAAGCCCCTAAAATCTAAAATTCAACTTCTTTGGCGGTGTTCCATAGTTCCTCTAAGCCGTAAAAGCTGCGGGCTTCCTCGGTGAATATATGAACTATTATATCGCCGTAATCCAACAGCATCCAACTGGAGTCCCAAACACCTTCCCGGTGGTCCATACGGGAGCCGATGGCCTTGAGCCGCAGATAAATATCCTCAACGATAGCTTTCATCTGTTGGGGGGATTCTACCGAGCAGATAAGGAAATAGTCAGTAAAACCAGCCAACTCCCGCAAATCCAGCACAACCGGACTTAAAGCTTTCTTCTCCTGCGCCACCTGGTAGGCTATCTTTAACTTTTCTTCTGTCTGGATGGGGCTCACCTCCTTAGCGATAAAGCTTAGCGATAAAGACTCTGTTTCCGGATGTAATTCTCCACTGCTGCCGGCGCCAGGTATTTTATAGATTTCCCCTGACGAACCATACGTCTGATACTGGAGGAAGAGATATCCAACGAGGGAATATCTAACAAGAATACCTGGGAATTATAATCTATCGAAGAGGTTTGGTCGAGAATTTGATATTTTAATCCGCCTATTTGCTTAAAAAACTCTGAGTTGATGTAGGCGAGAAAGTCCCTTTGGGATACTCCGGGTCGGTGAACGACCACAAATTTACACAAATTGAACAAGTTGGCGGCTTCCTTCCAACTGTGAATCTCCAAAAAGGCGTCCAGTCCCACCATAAAATAAAATTCAGTCTGATAACAACAGCCTTTTAGTTCCCTCAAGGTATCTATGGTAAAAGATCTGTCATTCCGGTCAACCTCTATGGCGCTGGTAGAAAAATGGAGGTTGTCGGTGGTAGCTAATATGGTCATAGCCAGGCGATGCTTAGGAGAAACTATCACTTGAGCGGGCTTATGGGGAGGAATGGCCGACGGCATAAAAATAACCTCACGCAGGCGGAACAGCTGCCGGACCTCCTCGGCTATTCTTAGATGCCCCATATGAATAGGATTAAACGTACCGCCGAAAACAACCACTTGTTCCATATTTTTTATACTAATAGGAAATTATTTAACTCATGTTACGGCAAACTAAAATACTGACCAAGGCTCGGTGATTTTAACCGCAGAGAACGCAGAGGTCACAGAGAGTAGTATTTCTACAACTCATTGAAAAACAATTGGTTTATCCTCCGCGCTCTCTGTGTCCTCCGCGGTTAATAATTTATGGTTTTGGTAGATCGCTAATCCTTG
>QIEW01000010.1 GCA_003230535.1 bacterium | reverse complement strand
TGAGTCGTAATGTGTGTCAGATTCAGGAAATCTGACACCTCCTAAAACCGCCAGTCAGGTCCTCAGGACCTGGCTGCACAAAAATATGATAGACCCCGTGAACGGTTACAAAATGTTCTAAGTCACTAACTCACCTTACGCAAGGATAAGCGATCTACCAAAAAGCCCGGATTATTAACCACAGAGGACACAAAGATCACATCGCTTACGCCTGGCGGCAAATCGCGGAACGGGTTGCTCTGCCGAGAAGGCTAGACCAATTGCTCATTTTGTATCAGTCATTACCTACCTAAAGATGGGATATGGTGTCAGATAATCCGATTTAATTGCTTGATATTATGTTATAATTACCTCCATAACCCATATTTATGGAGTTGAACATACAAACATCATCACCTTACGTTTACAATCGGAAGCCCGTCCCTCAAATGACCGCCAACTTATGGGGAAAGCTATTCGGCGACCGGGGCTACATCCGCCAGAAACTATTTGCCATATTGTTCGAAAATGGAATTCAACTCGTCACCAAGGCTGAAGAAAAATATGCGCAATCGCCTGATGCCGCTCATAGATAAAATTCTGCTAGGGAAACCCTCTATTATCGAAACCGTCAATGACCAGTTGAAAAACATCTCTCAAATCGAACATTCACGCCACAGAAGCATTACTAATTTTATCTCGAACTCAGGTTAATATAGCCATCGGCCTCGATAAACTGTTTATACTGGCTGTTGGTTACCGGATAGATTCCCATTCGGTATTCTTGTTCGATTTCTTTTTCTTCTCCTGTTTCTTCTATTTTGAACTTACTACCCGGCTTATTGCCCGGTATAGGTTCAGTAAATTTATCAAATTCTTCTTGCCTGGCTTCTTTCTCTTCCAGCATCTCTTCGATTGCCGGCATATATTTGGTAAAGCTGATATACGGCTCTATCTTTTCTTTTTCTGCGGGAAATTCCTTGATTAACGAAACAAAATCTCTATTCTTTAAAAACTCCTCCAGGTCTGGGGCGTTAATTTCGGCTAATTTCCCCTCCACCCGCCAGTTTTCTTTTTCCTCCGCGCTTAGTTTATCTTCCAATTGCTCTATTTTTTCCTGGACTCTACGCACATAGCCGGCACTCAACCGCATCTGCTTGGCGAAGCCGGGATAGATATTTATAATCACCAGCCAGCGCAGCAAGGGCTCCGGTTGGATAGGGTTTTCCTCTCCGGCATAGCGGTTGGCGGTCAAGCTGTTCATAAAATTATAATCATTTATCAGTCGTTTTATGCGGCGGGGGTTATAATCCAAGTGATTGATCAAAATCGGGGCTATTTCCTTTAGGGTCTCGTCCTTATTTAGGCTTTCCAAAAATGCCCGTCCCGAAGGATCATCCATTTTGGGCAGGTTAAAGGAAAGCTGAACGATTTTTTCCATGAATTTATCGGCTCCGGAGGGATAGGCTACCTTGAGGGCATCATTTATAATATCCTTATCAGCCCCAATCACAAACACACAACCCCGTTTGTCCAAAAACAGCTTAACCGTCTCTAATGCTTTAGGGATTCTATCCTTGGGGCAACGGTCCATAAGCGCTAAGATAAGGAATGATTCTTCTACAAATTCTCTACCTGCAGGCGGCGTGTGCGATGTGGTTCCCTAAGCGCTTTTGATATG
>QIEW01000026.1 GCA_003230535.1 bacterium | reverse complement strand
TTGGCTGGCTGACAATCTGGGCGCCACGAATCTGAAAATTATTTACGTTGGGACAGGCCGAAGTGCCAAGAGAAGCTACAAAAAAGGGCATGTACCCGGGTCAATTTTCATAGATGCCAATGATATAATGGAATCTCCTAAAACAAAGGGTAAGACCGGCATCGTGGCAAATAAAGAAAAATTTGAGAAAGTTATGAGCGAAAACGGAATTTCCGGAGACGATGTGGTTGTAGTATACGGGAAATATAGCGGCGCCTGGGATGCTGCCTGGGTGGCCAGGATGTGGTGGACTCTTAAATATTACGGGCATGAAAAGGTCGGATTTCTTGACGGGGGAATAGAGACGTGGAAGAGCAAAGGCATGGAGTTGTCCAAAGGCTCACCAACTGTAACTCCAGCAACATATTCGGCTGCAGAACCTGATGCGAGTCTGCGGGCAACCGGTGATTATGTGCTTGCGAATCTGGATAATCCGGATATATTAATACTGGACAACCGGGAGACAGATGAATGGGAAGGCAAAGCGAAATTTGGCTCTGAAAGGGGCGGCAGAATACCGGGCGCTGTTTTCCTGAACTGGAAGAAAGTTATGAATCCAGACGGCACATTCAAGTCCAAAGATGAGCTGCAGCAAATGTACGAAGCAAAAGGGATTACTCCCGACAAGGAAATTATTATATACTGTCAGGGGGGTGTCAGGGTTTCCCACACTCTGTTTGTGCTCAAGGAAATACTCGGTTATCCGAACGTGAGGAACTTCGACGGCTCCTGGGATGAATGGGCAAACACCAAGAAGCCTGACGGTACGTATAAGTACCCTATAGAAAAATAAACCCCGTTAGAGAACCTCTTCGCTCTTCTCACGGGGTAGAGAACATACACGGATAACTTAATTTGAGAGGAGATTGTATGAACTACATATCACTAAAGGAAGAATGGAGGTGTGCTTATGAAATCTGACTTCTGGAAGCGTCACCTGCCTTTATATATTCTATTACTCGCAGGCTTAATTTTTGTTTATCTATCCGGGAATCATCTCTATTGGCAGTATTATATTTCGGCGGGTACGCTACTGTTAACCGTTTTATTTTTCGTCTGGTACGGGCCAAAAAAAGAGAAGCCCGGCAAATCGTGAGTGAGGTGTTAAAGTGATAAGTAAAAAAGTTATCGGAATACTGATATTGACGTTTATTGCATGGGTTGGCATTATTTTGTATGTGGGTATCGGGGAAGCAGTGGAGCTTCTGAAGGGAGTAGATCTCAGATTTATTCCTCTGGTTACCTCAGCGTATGTAATCGGGATAACGGGTTATGCGGCTGGCTGGACTATCATCCTCCACATGCAGGGCTTGAGATTGAGCAATAGAAATGTCTTAAAAATAATCTACTCCTCTGTATTCTTTAACGAAGTAACTCCTACTGCGGCCTATGGCGGAGAGGTTGCAAGGGTCTATTTCGCAGTTAAAAAATTTGGACTGGACACCGGAACGGTAATTGCCGGTACAGTCGCCCACAGGGCGATAGCGTCTGCAAAAAATGGAATTATAACTTTCCCCCTTGGGATATATCTTGTCCTCAACTATGACGTTCCATGGATTGTACTCGTCGCCCTGGTTATAGCGCTTGTCCTGAATCTGGGTGGATGGGGATTAATACTTATTCT
>QIEW01000304.1 GCA_003230535.1 bacterium | reverse complement strand
GGAGGCATATCCCCGCCGCTGTATAATTAAGAGACTTGTTTTTCCTTTATCCAGCCTTTTTTCTATCGCTTGAAGCAGGGTAACGGATAGATGTCCGCCGGTTTGAGCTTTAGGATGGCCTCCTTGGCGCTTGGGAGCTTCGGGACCGGGACTTTTGGATCCGGTACCATGGGCGCCTTGATCCGACCGCATATCTACCAGTTTTATTTCAGGCAGTTTTATTTCAGACTTATACTCCTCAAACCCGTATCCTGCATGTATTTGATATTCTTGTCCGCAAACCTGGGGAGAGGATTGTGCCCGAGGTGACACCTGCCGGGGCGCATCCACTTCACAAAGTTGATATTCTCCCTCTTTAGCCTTATAGAATGACTCTATGCTGGGGGTCGCCGACCCCAATATCAGGGGAACACCGGCGAGCTCCGCTCTGGCCAAGCCCACTTCCCGGGCATGATATTTGGGGGTCTGCCCTTCCTTATAAGCCTTATGGTGTTCATCATCAATTATAATAACTCCCGGCCGGGACAGCGGAGCAAACACGGCACAGCGAGTTCCTACGGCAATTGCGGCCTTACCCTGAAGGATTTGCTGCCATTCCCGATAACGCATAGTGGGAGAAAGCTCACCGTGTAACAAGGCTGCCTTACTTCCAAACCGGGCCGTGCAGCGCTCCCAAAACTGTAATACCAATGGAAGCTCCGGCAGCAACACTAACGCCTGTAAATCAGCGTCTACCGCTTGGGCGATGATCTGTAGATACGCCTCCCAGCGGTATTTGGCCGGCGCATAAAGAAGATAAGGGAGCAGATGGCTTCTTGAAGTGAGACTTTCCGCGAATGCTTCCCTCAAGGTTTGGGGGAGAAGAATGGGTGAGTTGAAGGTTGACGGATCAGGGGAAATGGCTGGAGCGGTTTTTCCTGGGGGAGGTTTGGGGGACTTGGGAGGTCTAAAACCTGTAGCGGGAAGCATAGCTTTCAGAGCCATTCCCCAGGGGCAGATGTAATGACCTGCCATCCATTGAGAGAGTTTGAGGAGTTCTGCGGTAATAACCGGCTCATCATCTATTACTTCCAAAACTTCCTTTATTCCGGCAGGAGGTATATCGGCCTCATTAAGCAACCCGACAATGTAGCCTACCAGCTTTCTCCTGCCGAAAGGCGCTCTTACCCGCTTACCTATCCTTACCTTATCTATCATTGACGGGGGAGCAGTATAAGTAAACAGTTTATCTACCGGCAGAGGAACAGCTACCTGAAAATAACTCGCTCTAGGCTGCATAGTCAATCGGTTTCAAGCTCCATCAGAAAAATTCTGGGGTTAGATAAAATCTTTGTCTGGCTAGGTTCTTACTTAGGATAAGCATAATTATAACATACTATGTTTTTCGTTTTGTCTTTTGAAGCAAGACCTTGATTATATTTGTTGTTGGATCACCCAATACCTTCGCCATTAAGCTGCCTCAGGGAGTACGTATTACCCTGCCTAAGGCAGAAATTCTGGCATATACTTGTTCAATAAAAATTGGCTCTGGGATTTCCGGAAGCAATTTTAATGTTTCCTCTACGTACTTGTATCCATGAAACCGAGCCTTCAAGTCATTGACACTGTAGGTTTCCTGTGCCTGGGATATAAGAAATGATTTTATCCCGGGTCAAGCCCGGATCG
>QIEW01000477.1 GCA_003230535.1 bacterium | reverse complement strand
TTCTTTGGAAGCCATAAAATAAGTCCCATTACTAATATTTACGCCCGAGCAAATTTAAGCTCTTCCTCGACAGCCTTTTCATCCTTATAAAGCCCACTCGCTATTTTAGAATTATAGTATTGCTTCCTATCCGTCGATAATTTATCAAATAGTGAACCGCCTTTCTTTCCTTTACCCGTCCCGCTGGAACTGCTGCCCCCGGTTTCTTGATGGGTTTGTCTGCCCGACTTTCGAGGCTTTAACAGAGACACCGGGCCAAATACTTTTTCTAACGCAATTAATTCGGTGGCCTCACTTGGAGGCATATCAAAATCATTAACTAACCGCGAATACTCAGCAGTTACTTTAGTTCTGTTCTCCGATCCGGGGGTGTTTAAATCTGGTAAATACTTTTTATACTCAGCTAAACCAGTATGAACATTAACGGCGATAGCTGAATTTTTTATGCCTCTGGCCGTTTGCTCAGATATTTCGGTTCTTACTTCCGCCCGAAGTTGATTATCCATTACGGTGTCTGCTTGAACTTCAGTTATCTGGCCGTCTTCTACCAACTTCGCCAACTCAATACGAGTGTAAACTTTTTCCTTAGTCGCTTTAGTGGGCCCAGGGATTGCAGTAGCAGCGTTAATACGCTCAGTAAGACGAATATTTTCTTCTCGTAGAGCCGTGTTGTTGGCTGTTAAGGCCGCTAACGGATCTTCTTCGTCAAGATCGGTGGACTCATCCTCTGAATCTAACTCAGTATCGCTACCAGTACTGTCACCCTTATCCCGTTCGATACCACTGGTATCAAGATCCTCATTTTCCTCTGGCGGCATATTTTTCCTCTTTGTAAAATAAAAAAGACGCGTATCGCTACGCGCCTTTTCAATGCTTACAGGTCTTTGCCCTTATGTTGGCGGGATCCGAGCCTTGGTTGTTTCGGTTACTAATACATATAGCTTATTCCGAAGAGGAGGTCAACTGCTCCTTAAATACTTCTTTTGCTACTGCACCCTCCTTAACTAACATCCCTGGAATTTGAATCACTGTTTCTAAAACGCTAATCCTTTCATTTAAGCGAACCAGTACCATTTTTACAGCCATTATTTCATCGGCGTTAACCCTGGTTGGATCCGCTAAATCTTGTTGCGCCCGCTGTGCGGCTGTTTTTGCAGTATCCAACACACTAGCTAAAAAACTAACATATTTATCCCAAAGGGGATCGTTAGTTAATAGTTCCATGTCTTGTGCTGTTTGCATCATGCCCTGTATTTCAAAGGTATTTTGTTTTATTTTTTCACTTTTCCGCTGGAGTATCCTCTCCTCCCACTGTTCTTTTTTAGTTAAACTCATTGCGCGTTACCCCCGCCGCCAGCCCCGGGAAGGGACTCGTCCAGCAATTCATTCGGATTTACTGGCGGATTTTGTTGGATTGATTCAGCACTTTCGCCAGTCTCAGGTTGCCCGGAGCTAGCTTGTTGCCCGGCCTGGGCTTGTTCGGCTGCTTGTTGTAGGCGCTGTAATTTAAGTTCCTGCTGCGCTTTTTCAGCCACTTGGCGCATATACACCTTAAAAATCTCAACTTCGTTCGGCTCAAGTAAACCCAATGCATCCCCGGAAGCAAACTGTCTTAGTTTCTCAAAGTGCGCTAAAGCCCCCTCTTCCGGCCGGCCGCTCGGTATTTG
>QIEW01000394.1 GCA_003230535.1 bacterium | reverse complement strand
CCCGGTTTCCCGACCGATATGCAAGCCCAGGTTATGGCGCTCTCATGTTTAGCGGAAGGTACATCGGTAATCACTGAAATGGTTTTTGAAAACCGGTTCATGCATGTATTGGAGTTGGACAGGCTGGGTGCGGATATAATTATAGAAGGCCACAGCGCCATTGTGCGCGGAGTGGATCGGCTGTATGGGGCGCCGGTGATGGCTACGGACTTGCGGGCCAGCGCTTCCCTGGTATTGGCTGGCTTGGCCGCCCGGGGAGAGACGCTTATCTCCAGGGTTTACCATCTGGATCGGGGCTATGAGAGAATGGAAGAGAAATTGAAACCTTTGGGCGCCGACATCCGGAGGATCGCATGAAACATGATGGTTTCGTAAAAAGTTGTCATTCCCGCGAAAGTGGGAATTCATCTTGACGTTTAGGAATTTCAAAACCGCTTTCTCTTTTTTGTGCAGTCAGGTCCTCAGACCTGACTGTGGTTTTAAGATGTGTCAGATTTGAGAATCTGACACCACAGAAAAACTGTTTTCTCTTTTGCTGTTTTGGGGAGCCTGTGCTTGTGAGCGGAGCGAGCCAACAGGCGGTTTTACAGGAAAATTTATGTTCAAGTTTTGCCTGAACATGCTATGTTCAAATAAGGTATTTTCAAATGAAGGTTTATAAATCATCAGACCCTGGATTCCAGGCTTTTTGGCGGAAACTCGTCTCCCGCGGCATTGATCTGCCGCCGGAGGTAGAGGAGCGTACGCTAAAGATTATTAGCCGGGTGCGCGCCGGCGGGGATGACGCCTTACGGGAACTGACCTGGGAGTTAGATAAGGTAAAGCTTGGCGGCAACAGCTCCCAAGTCTCATCCGAGGAGATTTCTCAAGCTTATGAAAGCTTACCGCCGCAGGATCTGTCTGCCTTAAAATTTGCCGCTTCCCGAATTGAGCGTTATCATCGACGGCAGGTTACCTCTTCCTGGTTCTTTACTGAAGAGGAGGGAGTTAGCCTGGGACAGCTCATTCAACCCCTCAGTAAGGTGGGGCTTTATGTTCCGGGAGGTAAAGCAGCTTATCCCTCTTCGGTGTTGATGGGCGCCGTTCCGGCCAAAGTAGCGGGGGTTCCCCATATCGTCATATGCACTCCGCCCGGACCGCAAGGCCGAATTCATCCCGCCGTGTTAGCGGCCGCCGATATAGCAGGCGTAAGCCAAATATACAAGGTAGGGGGCGCCCAGGCGATTGCCGCGATGGCTTATGGCACCCGGACTATACCCCGGGTGGATAAAATAGTCGGACCGGGAAACGCATATGTAACCGCCGCCAAACGCCTGCTGTTCGGTCAGGTGGATATAGATATGCTGGCAGGACCTAGCGAGTTAGTTGTCGTAGCCGATGAGACGGCAAAGCCGGAATTTGTGGCGGCGGATCTGCTCTCCCAGGCCGAGCATGACCAGGAGGCTACGGTACTTCTTCTTACCACCTCCCAGAACTTGGCAGCTAAAGTTGAGACTTCCCTGGAGGCTCAGCTAAAGACATTATCCAGAGCCGATATCACCCGTCAAGCGCTCGACCTGCACGGCACAATTGTGATTACCCAGACACTGGAGGAAGCATTGAATCTGGCCTCCGAGTTTGCCCCGGAGCATCTGGAGTTGGCGGTAGCCGAACCTTACCGCTGGCTCAAATTAGTCAGACATGCAGGAGCGGTACT
>QIEW01000188.1 GCA_003230535.1 bacterium | reverse complement strand
ACCAAGCTATATGTAAAAGCGCTTAAGTCTTGCTTTGCTGAATTGCAAACAATCAAGGCTGAGCATCAAACTGCTTTTGCGTAACATGAGTCATTAAGTAAACTCCTGCCGTTATTGACGCGACAACCAGCGGTAGCGGCTGTGGATGAAGGGGCCGGATTTTCTGAACTGTCATCTTCTCCCATAGAGGAAACACTTAAACAAGAGGCGTATGAATTAAAGCTTCTGAGCGACGAATTAGAAACCAGCCCCGAATTTTCCCGCCCAAATTTAAATAATATCATCCCGCAACTTAGGAAACTCTCCCAAGGGTTAATCGAATTGAGCGAGCAGGATATCCAGGAGATAGAGGCGCCTCCCATATATAATCTGAAGTTTGGTGATGTGCCCATAAGAATCTCATCCACAAAATATGAAACTAGGAATGTTACTTCCAACTACCGGGAAAGCCTTATTTCAAATTTTATACATACTACGGATAACAATAAGTTAGGGACAGATAATTCCTCTGAAAGCAAGTCTGACGTTGTAATGGCGGATGACAAGAAGCAACTTTCTCCGGAAAACAAAAGACCGCCGCCGCCGGCAGGCGAGCCCGACAGAAGTCACACTTTCCCTGAGTTTCACCGGCAGCTGGCCGGGGAACTCAGGAATCTCGCTCTGGAGCTAATAAATTATAGTCCGGATGATTTAGAGGGTGACACTTATCCTCTGCCATATTCTCCGCCATATAATCCTGGCGGCAATTCATTATCAACACAAAAGGAGCCTGAAGATAATACCCTGACCTCAAAAAGAATAGCAGAAGAAAAAGAAAAACTTATTTCCAATATCCGGATGAGTATAAAAAATCCTGTGCTTCGAAAGCTAATCGAGGAAAGGTTATTGTCTTCAAAGTTCAATGCTTCTGCGACTGGAGCATTACCTCAAATAAAGCCAGCTAACCAAAAAAGCAAAACTGACCGCCAGCTTCCGCCTCAAACAGAGGTAGATACACAGCCAGAGCGTCCCCTATCCCAGTCGCCGCCAGAATCGGGCAGGATGCCTAATGGTCGTCTACCTTCTAAACAACACGATGCTACGGCAGCGCTCCCAACCCCAAATAATGATAATAAGCGGAACCAATCTCTGTTCGACATTTTTGAAAACATAAAGAATTACAAAATTGAGGAAACCGGCATTAACAAACTGCGGCAGCTAATGGATGAGCTGGGAGGCATATTGGAGCCCGACCGGGCGCCCCAAACAGCTAACTATCAGGCCCAGGATAATGAGCGCTGGGGAAGGAAATCATTGGTGAATTTGGGAGATATAGATATAGAGGGACAGGTAGTATGAATACCTGAAAAGAAAGGGTTTAGGGTAACAAACCATAGATTTTATTGAACTTTTTGGCACTTCATCTCAAAATAAATGAGATATTGAAAATTGAGGGAAATAGAGGGATCTTCTCAAGTAAAATGAGATGAAATTGAGGTGGTAAAAATAGTAGGTTGTTGATTTCAATATGGAAACTGAAATCATGAGGGTTTAGTTATCCACAGAAAAAACATTACCAGGAAGTTTTACCCGAAATGGACGTTAACATCTGAAAATGCTAACGTTTTTTGCGATTTCTCCCTCTGAATGAAGGAGCGGATAGAATTCTTCATAACGCGGGTAGCATAGCGTTTCCGCTCGATACCGGCGGGAATATTGGCTA
>QIEW01000055.1 GCA_003230535.1 bacterium | reverse complement strand
AAAATGGGAAAGCAAAAAAATGGACGCTACGGTAGCGGATTTTATGGTGGCTGACTTTGATAATGATCAGGGGCAGGAAATGCTGCTGGGGCTGGTCCTGAACAGAGGATTGGGTAACATGTTTAAGGCTAAGAAAAGCCTGGTGTTAATTTATAAATTGGGAGAATTATCCAACTAATAATTATTGTGTAACCGTTCACACCTTTTCGAGATAACACTTGAAACATAACGGAAAGTATGTTATAATAATCACATGAACAAGAACTTTTAACGATTATTGCAGAGTTACAAGCTCATAATGCAAGACTACAAACAGCGAATGCCCAAATGCAAAAACGTCTTGTCGAGCTGGAGGCCCAACCGGCAAAGCTCTGCAAAAATTCTTCCACCTCTTCCAAACCGCCATCCAGTGATATCGTAAAACCGCCCAAAACACTCAAAACAAAATCGAACCAGAAACTGTAAACAAGGCGGTCAACCAGGTCATCCCAAACAGTTAACCTGAATTATTCACAGCATATGCAAAGCGTAACTCAACCATTAATTAAGGTACAGAACCTTATCGACGGATTTCTTCTCCCGCAAGACGCTCAAAGTACATGCCGTGGATGGATTGGAGTTCCTGATAAGAGAAGGGGAGACGTTGGGAATGGTAGGAGAGTCAGGCTGTGGCAAAAGCACCACCGGCCTGCTCGTACTGCGGCTGCTTGAGCCCACCGAAGGGAAAGTTTACTTCCAGGAAGAAGATATTTTTTCCTGCCCCAAAGGCCGGTTAAAATCCTTGCGGCGTAAGATGCAGATCATCTTTCAGGACCCCTATTCCTCTTTGAATCCCCGGATGCGCACCAGGGATATTATCGGCGAGGGTCTCTTTATTCACAAACTGGCCACCAAAAAAGAAGCCAGAGCCCAGGTGGATGAACTTCTAGTGAAGGTCGGGCTAAAACCTGAGGATGCCGACTGTTATCCCCATGAGTTTTCCGGCGGTCAGCGTCAACGCATTGGAATAGCCCGGGCGTTGGCTTTAAAACCCAAATTTATCGTGGCGGATGAACCGGTATCAGCGCTGGATGTCTCTATTCAAGCCCAGATTATTAATCTGTTGTTCGATTTACAGGAAGAGTATCAACTGACTTATCTATTTATTTCCCATGACTTGCGGCTGGTGGAACATGTGAGTGATCGGGTGGCCGTAATGTACCTGGGACAAATAGTGGAGTTGGCGTCGGCTGCCGAGCTTTACGCACACCCCTTACATCCTTACACTAAAAGTCTATTGTCCGCAGTCCCTGTGCCGGACCCGAAGGTGCGGCATTCCAGGATTATTCTCGCCGGAGAACCGCCCAGCCCGCTTTCCCCGCCTTCCGGCTGCCGTTTTCATCCCCGTTGTTCCTACCGTATGCCTCGCTGTAGCTCTTCGTCTCCCATCTTCGGGGAAGTAGGCCCGGAGCACAGCGTAGCCTGTTATCTGTATTTGAACGGATCTTCCTGAAATAAATACTGATGAACTCGTAAATATGGGTGAAAATCAGTCTATTTTTTGGACACTTCATGGAGGATAGAATTGTGATAGAATTGTATTTCGGGAATCCTTCCCGAAATGAATCCGCTGTTATCACGACATGGATCTGTTTCGGGAGGGACTCCCGAAACACGAGTAAATCAGGATGGATTCCCGCTTTCGCGGGAATGACGACTTTTTACTAGACCATCAATACTAATTATGGCAACCTGAATTTATAAGTTCTGGTTAAATTTTTTCTGAGCGACCTGGATCTGATCCCTTATTCTTAACGCCAAATCCAACGCCTTCAGTCCATCCTCACCGGAAATGGGAGGAGGAGTGTTTTTCCGCACCACCTGGAGGAATGTTTTCAGTTCCGCCGCTAAGGGTTCCTTCTTTTCTATTTCAATTTGTTGTTGGCTAAAGAGACTCTCCATCCGCCGGTTAGGCTGAAAAACGGGAGCCGGAGAAGAAGAAAGTTGCAGGCAATAAAGCTCTTGTTTAATAAAATTCAACGACAGGTAAGCATCCTGCTGAAAAAGACGCAGCTTACGCATCCGCTCAGGTGATATGCGGCTGGCGTTAATGTTAGCCACACAGCCGGAGACAAACTCCAGCCGTACATTGGCGATGTCCGTATGAGAAGAGATGACCCGGGTTCCGATGGCCCGGACATCCTCGACCGGTGAGTTTGCCAGCGTGAGGATAATGTCCAGGTCGTGTATCATCATGTCAAGAATCACATCTACATCCGTACTCCTGCCAGGGAAAGGCGATAGCCGGTGGGCTTCGATATAGCATGGTTTTGAGACTCTCTCCAGCAATACTTCGACCGCAGGGTTGAACCGCTCCAAATGCCCCACCTGGAGGATTGTTCCCGATTTCTGAGCCAGTCTTATCAAATCTTTAGCTTGCGCTAAACTGTTTGTGATCGGTTTTTCAACCAGCACATTCACTCCATGTTCCAGAAAATATTTAGCTATTTCATAGTGGGCCGCAGTAGGCACAGTAACGCTCACCGCATCCACGCTACCGGGGTCCACCCTGTAATCAGTTTTGGGTTGAGTCTTATGTTCACGGGCAGCGCCGGCAGCTCTGTCCGGGTCAATATCAACCACCCACACCAGCTCTGCATCAGGCTGGTTCGCATAACAACGGGCATGATTTCGGCCCCACGCTCCTACCCCGACTACGCCGACCCTTATTTTTTTCATGAGATAAAGTCCCTCTTTGCGCTTATACCCGAATAATTCGGGATTACAAATATGCTCCCGTTGGTCGCTTCCATAGCGGGAGTTTTCGGTGATTTTAGGTGGTGGCAGGTTCAGGAAACCTGACACTCGTTCAGGCTGTCAGGTCTGAGGACCCGACAGCACAAATACCAAGTTGCCATCAAAGATTCATTTTGATCTTTCGGCTGGTTCTCAAGCCGAAAGCGCTAAGGGTAGCGGCGCCCTGCTTTGGTTTCGGCCTGAGACAGGCCGAAACATCTATAATGATATCTATATGTTTGAATGCAGCTTGGTCTCAATACTAAAGCCTGTAATCATAGCTCCTGCCCTTTTCCGCATTTATTTTTACTCTACTATAGTGAAACAGATGGCAAAAAGCAACCCTGGGACCAAAATCCACCGCCTATTTTGAGCGGAGGTATTTTGAGAGCATTTCGGGGCTTTATAACCTGAGTTTTCCATTTGGGGCATTCCTTAGCAACTAAGTGTATGTATACACAGGGTATATGGTTTTACTTAGTGTAAGGTAACCAGCTT
>QIEW01000094.1 GCA_003230535.1 bacterium | reverse complement strand
AATTTAAGTATATCAGGTCTGATATTCTTCTCCTTATATTTACCGGTTCGATGCTTTTTGTATCGGATAATTATATCCGGTTGAGCTAAAAACTTCTCTATCTGGGATTGATGCTCTGCAATGGTCATGTGATTTAAGGATAGGTCTGTATCCATATTATTATTATGAGCCATAAAGACTTGGTAGTCAAAAATAGACTTGTAACTCGCCAAGGACGGAGTTTCCAGAGGGACACATCTGGCCTCAAGCAGATGAAGTTCTTCAGGTAAAACCCGATTGAGCTTATAGATTAGCTCTTTAGCGGATATCTCATCGGCCACCTCCAGTTCCAAATATTCACTGACGCTCTCGGTACCTACCGGCAAGGCTTGCAGGAAAGAAAGCTTGGGGCGCGGATGGAAGCCTTGGGTATAACAAAGATTAAAACCCGCCCGGCGGGAGGCTCTTGAGAATGTTCGCATCAGTTCTAAGTGTGAGAGGAACCTGAGCCGGCCCAGCTTACGAAATTTAGCCCTCAGCCGATGGCGGGGCGGGATTGATGAGGAACTGCCGCCGGAGGTGGGAATAGCAGTCACTAAATCCCTGCTGTTTTCGATAATCCGGCCTTCAATGGCGGTGGTTGCGCTGTCCAGGCCGATTTTTGCAGCGCAATTGTCCATCCGGGCGGCGGCTAAAACAGGAGCAACTCCCCGGGGGCAGGCCCCACAGCTAATACATCCGTAACGGCAGTCAGGGGTATGTTCTCCTCTCATCGCCTTATGATATTCCCGCTTTAGAAAATCAACCTCGACCAGGTTAAGATGCGCCCAAGGCAGGACTTCCTCCAACGACCGCCGCCGTGTAGTATAGAGCTCAGGGTCTATCCCGCAGTCCGCCCAGGCTTGCTGCCAGCGCCGGTAGCTAAATCCTTCCTGCCACGCCTCAAATTTGCCCCCCAATTCCCAAACGCGAGACAACACCGGCCCCAGACGTCTGTCTCCCCGCGCCAACAACCCTTCCATGCAGCTTATCTCCGGCAACTGACACCTCCAGACATATTCCCGGCGTTTTAAGCGGGACATAATGTAATCATGCTTTTCCTGAAGTATTTTAAGGGAATCTTGCGGAACCCACTGAAAAGGAGTATGGGCTTTGGGAACAAATGAAGATATACTCAAATTAAATCGATGGCTGCGGCGGCCCGCTCCCCTGGCAGTTCGCCGTATCTCTTCCACCAAGTCTATTAACCCCTCTATATCTTCAGCGGACTCTGTGGGCAGGCCCACCATAAAGTAAAGTTTCAGAGTATTCCAACCGGCGCCGAACACTTCAGCTACTGTATTTAGGATCTCCCGGTGGCTGAGGTTTTTGTTGATTACTGCCCGCAGACGATCCGTTCCCGCCTCAGGGGCAATGGTAAACCCGGTTTTCCGCACTCGGCTTATCTGCCGGATAAGCTCCCCCCTCAGAGTCCCGGGGCGCAGGGAGGACAGCGAGGCCGCCACCCGTTGCGCCTCATATCTCTTTAATATCTCTACCAGCTTATCCGGACAAGAATAGTCGCCGCTGCTCAAAGAGGCCAATGATAGTTCCTGATAACCGGTATGTTTTAAGGACTCTTTAATAATACGGTCAATATAGTCCGGGGAACGCTCCCGCACCGGCCGGTAAAATATTCCCGCCTGACAAAAACGGCAGCCGCGGGTACAACCGCGGGCAATCTCGG
>QIEW01000314.1 GCA_003230535.1 bacterium | reverse complement strand
CTGGTCTAAATATGAGGTTCACAACGATCAAATTCTCTATCGGGAGAGGAGTATAACCAAAAAACTGGAGATACCGGTAGCTGACTATTCCAGTTACAAGGCTTACCGGGAAAGGATTGCTCAGGAAAGTGACCGGCAGATTATCCTGGAAAAGAAGTAGTGTCATGTCAACCCTAAATTGACGAATTCAGTTTCCCCCTTTGTCAAAGGAGGATTGGAGCAGCGTTGTCCGGTTAGCTTCACAGCATACCGGAGAAATCAATAATTCCGGCAGGTTTGAAACAGAAAGTTCCTTGTTTTTCCTCTCCCCTGGGAGAGAGGACTAAAAGGTATTTTTTTGTGCCGTCAGGTCCTCAGACCTGACTGCGGTTTTAGAAGGTGTCAGATTTCCTGAATCTGACACCACAGAAAAAACATTACGATTAATCCTAAAACGGTATAATTGGATATTCGTTTCAAGGTGGCGGCAGGTATCAGGAAACCTGCCACTCGTTCAGGCTGTCAGGTCTGAGGACCCGACAGCACAAACGGTATATTGGATATTTCCAAGTTCCTTAGCCCGGATTATTCATAAATTCACGGCAAACATTAGTGATGTTATTTAAATACAGCCAGTTATAAAATAATAGTCAAAAAACAAAATGGCTCATACAAATTACCGAAAACTCCCGCTATAGAAGCGACCAACTCCGAGCATATTTATGATCCCGAAGTATTCGGGTTAGAGTTGACACAACAGTAGTTAACCGCCTAAATGAAAATCCTGGATCGTTATATTTTAAAAGAGCAGTTGGTTCCTTTTGGGTTAGGGCTATGTATATTTACCACTGTATTTCTGCTTAACCGGCTAGTCCAGCTAATGGAACTCATAGTTACCAAGGGAGTAACAGTGGTAACAGCTTTGGCGTTGGTGGGGCATCTGATGCCTGCTTTCCTGGTGCTGGTGATACCCAGCGCGGTACTTCTCGCCTCGCTGCTCTCCTTTGGGCGGCTGGCGGCTGACGGGGAGTTGGCGGCCTTGGGTTCTGCGGGAGTAAGCCTGTACCGGATGCTTGTCCCGGTAATCGCCTTTGCCGGCGCCTGTGCCCTTATAACCGCTTATTCAGGAATGTATTTGCTTCCCAGAAGTAATATGTCCTTCAAGAAATTGCTCTATGATTTGGTGCGCAGAGGATCTCTGTTGGAACTCAAGGAGCATAAATTTATCGATGGCTTTAAAGGTTTGGTAATTTATGTGGACAATGTCTCTCCGGAGGGAAACCGGTTGCGGGGAGTTCTGATTGCTGACCGAAGACATGCTGATAAGCCCTATCTGATTATGGCCCAACAAGGACGGCTTCAGGCCAATCCGGAACAGGGTAATTTCACGATAGAGCTTCAGGAAGGACGCATCCAAAACTTAAATTTGGGGTCTGGGAAAACTCAGGAGGTCTTCCGCGAGCTGAACTTCGGCGGGTATCGGTTGAATATAAATTTAGATGAATATATAGGTCGGAAAAAATCCAGGAAGCGGGCGCGGGAAAAGACCATTACGGAACTCCAACAGACTATTTTGAAAAGACAACAGGCCGGAAAGGAATGCTACACTGAACATTTGGAAATTCATAAAAGGTTTGCCTTGCCGGTATCGGCTCTGCTGATAGCGCTGGTAGGCGCCGCTTTAGGATATCGGAGCCGGACCGCCAATACTTCCGCCGGATTTACGCTGAGC
>QIEW01000167.1 GCA_003230535.1 bacterium | reverse complement strand
GAAAACATGCTGTTTTATTAAGGAGAAGCATACAATACCACATGATAAAAATCAAGTATAAACGTAACTATTTACGAAATGGTGTACTAGTTATCTTGCGACAACGCTTAAGAGCCCCCTAACTCCCTTGCCTTTTCTTCCCAGCCATCGGGTAGAAATGTGAGTAGATAATCGTAATCCTCCTCGACCCTCAACGGCGCTTGCTTTGCCGGATAAAAAATATCTCTCAAATTGAGCATTCACGCCACAGAAGCATTACCAACTTCATGGTTAACCTTGTGGCCGGCCTTATCGCCTATACCTGCCAGGATAAAAAGCCAAGCCTGAATATCCCTGCTAATCACTTGGAAATGCTGCCTGTGACCGTATAATTTTATGTCGAACTCAGGTTATATAGTAACCCCCACGCAGTGGGTCGTAATCCCATCTATGTCTGGTATCAGGGGGTCACGGACCCCTTTTTATATCACCCGCCGCAGCCATGTACAAAACCGGACAGTGTCCGGCGTAATCCCATCTATGTCTGGTCTAACTATGACAACGCCTACAGCTTTATAATCAAGCGGCTAAGCGGCCAAACGGAGGATTTCTACTTCAGCCCCTTTAGCAGCGGCTTCTTCCGCCATATTGAGAACTTGTTCAGTAAGTGCTTCTGAAAGATAATATTCGCCGCAGTTTTCACAAACGTCACCGGGAACATCTTTGATAATTACGGTGGTAACACCCCGTTGCAATGTAACCGTGACTTTACCCGGCTGAGTCTCCCCTTGCTTACAGATAACGCACCTCATAATGCCCTCCTTTTCCTAAAATCCGTATCCCATAAAGCAGGATCGGGATCATATGCGGTAATAACATGACATCTTAGGACATCAGCTTCATTGGCCGCCACCACATGTATCGGGCGGCCTCCAACAAAACCCAGCATCAAAAAACTAGGGAAAGGCTCATCGTCCGGGTATTCGGCAATCACATCTCCATCGCTGATTACTTTAAGCGCTTCGGACTTACTAATCCTTCGTTCAAACATCCGTCGAATGGCATGTCCGCTAAAAACTGCCTGATTACATTTCATCTTTATCTGTCCACCCGAATAATTCGGGATCATACATACGCTCGGAGTTGGCCGCTTCCATGAGCCGTGAGTTTTCGGTAATTTGTATAAAAAATTTGTTTTTTAAGCGTTATTTTGTAACTACCTGTATTCAAATAACATCATCAATGTTTACCGTGGATTTATGAATAATCCGGGTCCATAGGTTTTCCTTGTTCTTTGACTATTATATTAAATCCGTTTATATCCAACAAGTCAACTCTAGCCCCTAATTCACTGCCTTTATCATCCCATCTTATGTCTGGTCTCAGGGGGGCACAGCCCCCTTTTTCTACTACCTACTGCCAGCCCCTAACAAAACCGGACAATGTCCGGCGCAATCCCATCTATATCTGGTCTCAGATTCTCACAGTAAGCATTTTGGGCCCTTTATTGGCGCGGGTTTGTACCCCTAAAATTCCGTACCCCCCCTGATTACATTTCCATGATGATTTGTCAGTCAACCACCTCATCCAGACCAATACGTTGTATTGCAGTACTGAAATGGCAAACAAAATCGAATTAGCCCAGAAATTATCGGTCAGAATGGTTCCCCCAGGTCAGAATGGTTCCCCCATAAACCTGGTTCTTCACTATCTCGATCAGGTTCTCACAGTTGCCGCGCAGATTATAAAAGCGATGGGCTGCCGGCGGACTGATATTCATATTGGTTACACAGCAAAAATACTCGTATTCATAATAGGGAAACAACAGGCCTTCTGTGTGAATTTTCATTAGCTTGCGAACCGCTACAAATCGGCTGGAGGCGCCGCCCCCTAAGAGGGTAGGAGGGGAAAAGGGAACATTACGGTTTTTTAGTCCTGGACACCCGAAAACCGATAGAGTTGAGACGAAAGTACGGGTAGTCGTAGTAGCGGGTCGCGCAGCACGCATACCCCTGATTGAGGCCCCAGGAGCCGCCCCGCAACACCTTGCTAGCCTTCTCGTCGCTATACCAATCAGCGCACCACTCCCAGACATTGCCCGCCATATCATAGCAGCCATATGGACTTCTGCCTTGGGGATACTGGTTTACTGGGGTAGTGCGCCCAATTCCTGACTGATTTGTATTGCATTTATCCTGATCAAATTCATCTCCCCATGGATAAACTCTTTCAACCTTTTTTTCCTCATCCCAACAGGCGGCTTTTTCCCATTCGGCTTCGGTCGGCAGCCGGCAGTTTTGGCCGGTATGCTTAGTTAGCCAATTACAATAAGCTTCGGATTCATACCAGGATACTCCTACCACCGGATGATCAGGCTTATTCCATTTATCATTTTGCCAATAATTCGGCAGGCTAATTTTTTCTTTCTTGCGCCATTTTATCCCTTCCGGTGACCAGTACTCATCATTATTATAACCGTCGGCCTCAATAAATCTCTCATACTGGCTGTTGGTTACCGGATAGATACCCATCTCAAATCCATTTTCTATTTCAACCACCCGACCGGTTTCTTTTATTTTAAATCTGCCGCCGGGAATAATCTTGGTATATATATCAAACACGGTTTCCCTGACAGAGGAGGCGGTTTCTTCTTCCGTTACCACCACTGAAGCGGTAAAGCTTATTAAATGGTCTTATCTTCTCCTTCTCTGACGGAAAATCCCGGATTATCTCCACAAAATTCCGGTCTTGAAGATATATACTCACTTGCTTAAATAATCGTGATAATATATACTATCATGATGTACAATATAGAATTTACAGATAAGGTTTTGATGGAGTTGGGA
>QIEW01000271.1 GCA_003230535.1 bacterium | reverse complement strand
ACTAATATGATCCGTAACCCTGCTACCATCCGCTAATACCGCACTTGTTCGAGCCATATTTACGATCCTCAACTGTTTTATTGTGATAACAATAGTATAGCATAAATATTAGCTTAAGTGAACTGTATTGTGCCTAAACCGGTAGTCACTCCTAAGATAACCTCTGCTCCGCCCGCCGGACTGGAGTATCTCCGTAAGCCTGTTAAGAAAGGCCCCTGCACCGGCCTGATTGTGGACGCCCAAGGCAAAGGCTTTGCCGGTAATCCCCTTATTAGAATTTTTTCGGAGGATAATTTGGAAGACCCGCTCTATTCTGTTTTGCTTATCCAGGGGCGGGACAAGGAGATGTGCGATATGTACGGGCATTGCACAAGTCTGAATGACGCCAAAAGGATAAAGCGGGTCACTACCAATCCAATCATTCTTCCCGCCGGGAAGGTGCGGAAAGGGGTGGATATTATTCTCTCCACGGAGGACGCCTACGCCCTGACGGTGGCTAATTTCAACAACTTTCTCTCCCGGGCGCGGGTGATTATTGTCTATGAAGGAGGCGGCAATGCCAGATAATTTCACCGCAGAGACGCAGAGTGCGCAGAGACATTCTATGTCAAGGTTTTTAAAATATTTCTTGCTGCTTACAGTTACCCTTCTTTTGTCATCACATGTCATATCCGCCGCTGCTGATTACCAGGCGCGGGTGCAGAAGCTCTTGGATGGAGAGAAATACAGGGAAGCGGCTAAAGTATTGGCTGAGGCCGCAACAGCCGCCGAAGATGATACCGCCCGCCAACAAGTATTGATGCAGCAGGGAGACGTCTACTATTATTACCTGGAAGACTACCGGCAAGCATTAGTATCCTACCAGGCCGCTTATAAGGCCGCTCCCGAAACCAAAGCAGCGGCGGATATGCTCTATCGCCGGGGGCTGATCTATATGGATAAGCTCCAGGATAAGGACTTGGCGGTGCGGGAGTTTGAGCTGGTACTGGAAGGCTTCCCCGACTACCACAAGCGGGATGAGCTGAAGCAGTTGCTCAAAGGCGCCCTCTCCCGGGCCTACAAGATAGATTTGATCCAGCGCAAAAACTACTGGAAATTCTTCATCTGCCTGATTGACGCCCTGATTATCTTCTTCTGGAAAGTCGTCCATGAATATGCGTCTGTCAATAAGTCCAGGAAAATTATGGTGGATATCGCCCTGACCGTGCTGCTCATCGCCAATGTGGTTATCTGGTGGATTGTCATCCACGCCGAGGCTACGCTGGATATGCTGTCCCTGGGGATAATAAAGTAACCCCATCCTGCCTGATAATGCTATCCATGTATGGAATTCCATACATGGATGCTTAGAAATACCTCCCTTAATCGCGGCGAAGATATCTTTTTCTGATCATTAAATTTATCGCCAATTTCTTGTAATACTTATCTCTTGAACAATTTCAGATACTGGTGTAACATGCACGTACACAGGTGGCATAAGAGTTGCTATGTTTTCCCGCTATAGTCCGCACGCCTCTTCACTTATTAAATACGCCGACAGGAAGGGGGAGTGAATTTATGCTCAGGATAAAACGTTTTTTAGTGACGGCCATGGTGGTGATCTGGGTAGGGACAGCCGCCGCCGTACAAGCCGTGATATTTTGGAGAAGCTGGTGACCAGGTCACTGGCGCAGATAAAGCAGGTGCAGCCGACGTTTCAGATTCAGCTTTGGGTGAACCAGCCGAGCTATCAGCCGGGGGATGCCATAGAGTTTTCCTTCAAAACTGACCGGGATTGTTACCTTACTCTGATTGATGTAGCTACCGAAGGGGTGATCCGGGTGATCTTCCCCAACAAATACAGCCCGGATAACTTTGTCCTGGCGGGCAGAACCTACAATATCCCTGGGGATTATAATTTCAGCATGAAGGTGACCGGCCCGGGCGGTGTGGAGCGGATAAAAGCCATCGCCACCACAGCGCCGATGAGCATCTTTGAGATGGATTTTGTCCGCGGGGATTACTTCTTCTTTGAGAGATAAGCCAGATAGCCAGGTCATTACCCGCGGTATCGGCGGATTGAAAAGCAAGCTACAGCAGCATACCTGGGCTGAGACCAGCCTGGAGTTTGAGATAAGGGATGCGGCACCATCTGATAGGACGCGGGCGCTGGAGGAAAATACTGGCCGCCCAGCGCCTAAGCCCACTCCCTCCACCGGCACTCAGGAGCATACGAAAACCAGGGGCTTGCAGGAAACCGAAGGCCTACCCGCCCCTAAACCAATTCCAGGCACCGGTACGCAGGAGTACGTTAGATAATTCGAGAGGAATTCTTAACTTTTTTAAAGGTAGAAGAAAAGGAAGGAGGTGATAGCAAGGACTGGATGATGAGGGAGTAGGAAAAATATAGCGTTATTTCTATTTTGGTGGAGGTAAGAGGTAAACAGTAAGCTTGCTATTAATGAGAGGAGACTTAAAATGAAGAAAATAATTTTTGTACTATGTGTACTTAACTCATGTTACGCATAGAGCGTTTTTTTGTTGAATAATTTATATTTTTCTTGTTTAATAGTGCATTATGGACAAAGAAATGTTAGAAC
>QIEW01000482.1 GCA_003230535.1 bacterium | reverse complement strand
CTCCTTTAGATTTGATTGATTACTATCATAAACTACATTATATCAATCTTAAAGGAGGATGCCCACCTTTTTCAACTGTTAATTCACATATATATTATATCCCTATAGGTTAGCTTTGGTTATAAGGTAGGAGGTAACGAGTATGGCTGATGTAATTGATTATAAGGTTTATGGAGATGATATGCAGATTGTGGAAGTCGAACTGGACCCCGGCGAAGGAGTGAGGGCGGAAGCGGGAGCCATGATGTATATGGAGGAAGGCATCCAAATGCAAACCTCCACAGGCGGCGGACTATTCAGCGGGTTTAAGCGGATGATTACCGGAGAAAGTTTCTTTATCACCACTTTTCTTTACAATGGGAGTGGGAAGGGGCATGTTGCTTTCGGCGCTCCCTATCCCGGCAAGATAATCCCTGTCAAGCTAAGTGAGTTCGGAGGAAAATTTTTATGCCAAAAGGACGCCTTTCTCTGTGCTGCCAGGGGTGTGGAAATAGAGGTGGCTTTCACCAGAAAGCTTGGAGCGGGGTTCTTCGGCGGGGAGGGTTTTATCCTCCAGCGGCTGGAAGGCATGGGGATGGCTTTTATCCATGCCGGAGGAACGATTATCAAAAGGGAGCTTTCGGCCCGGGACACCCTCCGAGTAGATACGGGCTGTCTGGTGGGTTTTTCTACCTCTGTGGATTACGATATTCAATTTGTGGGGGGATTTAAAAATGCCATGTTCGGCGGGGAAGGGATGTTTCTGGCCACCATAAAAGGCCCCGGCCTTATTTACCTGCAAAGCCTTCCTTTCTCACGCCTGGCCGATCGTATTTTTGCGGCTTCTCGTTTCAGTGGAAGGGGAGAACAGAAAGGTGTCGCCGGTATCGGCGGCGGTCTTTTGGGGGGAATTTTAGGAGGCGACAATTCATTTTGAGCAAACCCAAAGCGCTTGTCTTGGTGGGACCTACAGGAATAGGTAAATCCAGAATAGCTCAAATTATAGCCCGAAAATCTGAGGGAGAAATTGTCCATGCCGACTCCCGCCAGGTCTACCGCTACATGAATATCGGTACCGCCAAACCCTCGCCTGCCGAACGTCGGGAAATCCCTCACCATCTACTGGACGTCATAGACCCGGATGAGACATTTAGCGCCGGGCGTTATCGGGAGTTGGCCTGGAGGGCGCTACGGGAGATTGCCAACCGGAAGAGGCTGCCGATCCTGGAGGGTGGTTGCGGGTTTTACCTGCGGGCGGTAACCGAGGGGCTCTTTGAAGGTCCCGGCGCAAATCCCGGGTATCGCCAGGAGTTGAAGCGTAAGGGAGAAGAGCACGGCCCAAGCTATCTCTATAACATACTACAGGAGGTGGATCCCCTGACGGCGGCTAAGCTGCATCCCCATGATGAGGTACGGATAGTCCGGGCGCTGGAGGTGTTTTATGCTACCGGCCGGCCGATCTCTGCCTGGCGGGCCAATACCCAAACGGATAATAGGTTTAGCTTTGTGTGGGTAGGTTTGACGCAGGATCGGGCCGAGCTTTATCAATGGATAGAAGCCCGCGTGGATGCCATGCTGGAGCAGGGACTAATTGAGGAGGTGGAGGGGCTGCTGGCAGATGGCTACCATGAGTGTTTGCCCTCAATGCAGACCTTAGGCTATAAGCAGATGGTGGATTATCTAAAAGGCCGCTGCCGGCTTGACGAGGCTGTCAGCGAATTCAAAAAGCACAGTCGCCGCT
>QIEW01000478.1 GCA_003230535.1 bacterium | reverse complement strand
CAATACCGGCTTTAATAGTAGCCCTATTCAGATCAAAGAGGATATCGGATACAGTGACCACCAGACCGCGTTTTTCTTCCCGTACTCTGGCAAATTCCGCCGTTAATGTCTGGAGTTTTTGACGCATCTCCTGTCTTTCTTCCTCTGCCTGGGCCACCAACCTCTGCGCCGCTTGCTTCTCTAAGAAAGCCATCTGCTTTATTTTTTCCGCTTCCTGCATACTTTGCTGAGCGGCCTGCGTCTGACGTTGAGCGTTCTCCAGCGCCTCCCGCTTAGTCTGTTCCGCCGACCGCTTCTCCAGTAGAGCCAGTTGTTTCAACTCTTTCGCCTCCTGCATTTTTTTTCGGGCTTGCTGTTCTTGAAACATGGCGGCTTGCAATGCTTCCTGTTTAGTCTTTTCGGCCATCTTCTCCGTTATGAGGGCTTGTTGTTTTAACCGATTGGCTTCCTGCATTTTCTGCTGAGCTTGCTGTTTCTCCAGTAAAGCGGACATTTCCGCATCCTGCCTGGCTTTCTCTGCCAATTCCTTCTGGCGCCGCAGATCATCCTGGAGCGCCTTTAACTGTTCCATCCGCTGGAACATTAATGTCTGAGTCTGTTGCAACTCCTGCATTTGCTTTTGAGCCCCCTCCTTGGCTAACCGCTCAGCCTCCAGCTTCAGATCCAAAGCCCGGCGCTCGGCCTCCAGCTTTTCATGGCGGGCCAGGAGATCTTCCATCTGCCTCTTCTCAGCCTGGAGCTGTATCTTTAATGTCTCATATTGGGCCAGGTTAAGTTTAGCTTCCATCAATTGTTTCTCCGCCTTGGCGATGTATTTAGTGGTCAGGGCTGCCCGGGTATTAAGAAGAGACTGATAGGATTTTTCCCGAATCCGATCGTCCAATTCATCATCACCGGTTGTAAGACCGTTATTGCCCCGCCAAAGCTTTTCGGCATCTCTCAACTGCTTGCTAGCCAAGCTTATCTCTCTATGTGCAAGTACCGCTACCTTTTGTTCCTTAGCTTTCTGGAGCTCCGCTTTAGCATTGGCAATAGCCATTGGCGGGACCGTCATCCCAAAATAACCCTTCCGGTAAGCACAACCGGATAAGACCAGCCCCAATACTACTACCATAATTTGCAGCCGCAACAGAGACATAACCTCTACCTTCCTCAGATGTTCATTTATCCCGAATAATTCGGGATCATAAACACGCTCCCGCTGGTCGCTTCCATAGCGGGAGTTTTCGGTAATTTGTATGAGCCATTTTGTTTTTTTGACCGTTATTCTATAAGTAGCTGTATCCAAATAACATCATTAATGTTTGCCGCGGATTTACGAATAAGCCGGGTTATATACACTGTTTTTTTTCGAACATTACTTTCCGGTTTACATATTTATCCTTGCGCCGCCAACTTAGGCGCTAGCGAAGTTTTTCCTTTATTCTGGTTAGTTCAGCCTTCAATTGTTCTGCTTCCCGCTCGAGAGCGTCGAGCTTTCCCTGCTCTTTGCGAAGCTTTTCTCCCTTGATCTTCCAGCGGGCGAGTTTAGCGGCATAATTTGCTTCTAAGACAACAACATTAGCTAACCGGCGCGCCATTTCAAACTCCTCATACGATAGTAGTTGCCGCGCTCTTACCAAATTAGCATTCTTCCTCGGCGTGCACCTGAGCATGGCTATCCCGCGCCGTACTTACGGCCCTTTGGGCGGCAGCCATCTCGTTAATTGGCGGAGCCCCTGCGCACCCCGCGCAAATCAGACACAACATGCCCACCCCTAAACCTAATATCCCATACCCGCGCACCATAGCTCTTCTTCCGGAAACTACCCCCGTGCCCCTCTACAACCGTTTGCCAAGTCATACCAAGCTGCATTCAAACCAGCGGATACATCCCGCAGTCTTCCTAATATACCGCCTATCAGATGGGACACAAATTTGCTTTAACAGTCACTTATCAAGTATACCAGCCTGCCGTGGGTTGTCAAATGTGGAAACCAGGGAAGGATTTAAACTGAAGTTTTAGCAGGTAAAGCGCTCGAAATGGTAAGCCGGCTTTTGCTTTACGGTGACAATTTATCGCCAATTTAGCCCCTAATATTACCTTGACATTACTTCCGTCTGCATATAACTTAGTCAATATTTACTGCTAAATCTGAGACTGATTATATGCGAAGCGCCTTAACCTTACCGGAAGAGATTATTAATGAAGTAACCGCTATCATAAGAAGCTGTCTTCCGGCGGATTATAAAATCCTGCTCTTTGGCTCACAGGCGAAAAGTACCGCCTTGGGCGCCTCTGATATTGATATCGGGATTTTGGGGAAGGAGAGGGTCCCCTGGAAGGTTATGGCGCAGATTTTGGAACGAGTGGATAGGCTTTCAACCTTAAGATCGATAGATATCGTTGACCTTAAGGCAAAAGGAAAAGCCTTCCGGGAGAATGTGTTAAAACATGCCCGGGCGCTAAATTAACTCTTTGGGTTAGAATAAAACTATCATGCAGGAAATTGTCGCCAGCTTTGAAAAATCTTTCCAAAGGCTGGAGGAAATATTAAGGGAGGAAAAAACTCTTCCTAATAGAGATTCGGCTATTAAGCGATTTGAATTTACGGTGGAGCTGGCCTGGAAATCGGCGCAGAAATTCTTACGGGCGGAAGGGATAATCTGCCGCTCGCCTAAAGAATGTTTACGGGAAGCCTTCCGGTTCGGCCTCATAGAAGATGACCCCCGCTGGATAGAAATGCTGCAAGATCGTAATCTGACCGTCCATACTTATGATGAGACCGCCGCCGATGAAGTCTATCACCGTCTGCCGCAATACCTGGAGATATTAGGAAACCTGAAGGATAAACTAAAAACGACCTGGTAAATCATATATTTTTATGCCTGCCATACCTAACCTGAGTTCGATATAAAATAATTAAGTAACCTATTGAATAAATTGTCACTATAAGCTAATTTTCCGATTCCCCCCTTTGGCAAAGGGG
>QIEW01000365.1 GCA_003230535.1 bacterium | reverse complement strand
CAATCAGAAACTACATGGTATTCGACCGCTTTATCCCCGCCAGTACTCTTTTGGGATATAACCTGTTCATAGAGACAGTCCATGTCCTGGAAAAGGACAACTATCTTGACGCGGTCCCTAACCGGAAGGAATTTATTGATTTTCAAAAAAGAATAGAAAATAAATATGGCCGGCTAAATGAAGCCGAATGGAGTGATATTTACTTCCAGGAAGCTAGAGGCGCTATCAGTGCTCATCCTTTTAGATACCTAAAGCAAAGTCTGTGGCGTTTTATGAGGCTGTGGTTCAATATGCTCTATAGCAGACTGGGGAGGCTGAAGGAATACTCCTTTTTCCTAATCAACGCCCCGCTTATGCTCCTGGCGGCCCTGGCATTTCTGCTTTTTAGGGGAAAATGGCGCACTCTCTCCTTGCCCCTGATAACATTGATATTATATAACACCTTGGTGCATATGCTGACCAGGGCCAGCATCCGGTTTGCCGTTCCGGTTATGCCTTTCGTGATCACGTTTGCTTCATTCTCGATAACCCAACTTGTCCATAAAGTACAGGTTTTGAGAGAATAGACTGCCCCTTGGTGTTGTGTCAACTCTAATAGGTAGATTGCGGCTTATATGCAAGCCGTTTAGCAATCTGATGGGGATTCCCCTCTTTGAAAAAGAGGCTAAGGGAGATTTATAAAATAATAAGCTAATCCCTGAATCTTCTGTTAAATCAAATCCCCCTTTGTCAAAGGGGGAAACGGTTTAGCCCTGACCCAACAGAAACACTACTTTTACAAGAAGTTAGTAGGGCGAAACAAGGCGTAAGCCGGTTCCGCCTATCCTAATGCGGATGGTATTGGCGGTTCCGCTTCGCTTGAACCGCCCTACTCCTCTAATATCCCGATCACATCTGCCGCAGCCCTGGATGAGGTGCTGCTTATTCCCGATAAGGAAGCCGGCAAGATGCCCATTCGGGAAAGCTTAAAGACCGAATCCATCCAGAAGCAGTTACGGTTTAAAACAGGTTGGTTGATTTCAATAAATTAATATTAAGCATATCCGATTTGTCTAGCATAAAACGGGGTATAGATTCGGGCTGTTTGGCTTCTGAATAGTACTTGATAAGGATTTACGCAGCTTGACCAGAACTCAATTGTATCGTTGAATGATAGTATTTTCCACAGTTCATGTATGGATTGAAAAATCTGTAAATTCTTGTCTAACCGATTAGTGGATGGTCTGTAATCTGCAATGAGTATCTTATAAACTTTGGAACCCCCGATAAAATTATAGTCATGATATTTTGTCTGCTTACATACAGTTACAGTTCATCCCGACTGGATTTAATCCCATCTGCTTCCAGATAGTACCGCACTCTTTGCATAGGGAAATCTGAGCAGATTTGTTTCGTTTTTTAATCTGCTCAATAATATAACCATATAGCATCTCCCTGGTTTCTCTGTGATATCTCTTTTTACCAGCATCCAGCTTAAGATTTTTCTCCACTTCAATCAATTTGGAACTGGGAAATCTGGTTTTGATATGGTTGATCAGGCCATTGGTAGGCCGGTATTCTCCCATGGTGATCATTGTAGGGGTACAAATATCGAAAATTTGATCCACTAACTGTCTATATTCTTCCCGCCACTGGCTAAACAAGAAGATAGGGTCTATTCTAAGTAAATATTCGGTAAACCCGTTGGTCATAAAATCAAATTGTTAGGGAAGTTCTGAATCGTCTTTTCAAGGGTAGAAGCCATATATCCTT
>QIEW01000439.1 GCA_003230535.1 bacterium | reverse complement strand
TAGCCCGGAATGGCGGCACAGAAAATGCCTTCACCAGCTTTGATTATACCGCTTATTTCCAGAAGTGGTCTTCGGACCGTTTAGAGCTTTCATTGGAGCTGGAGTCCGACCGGATGCAGAATCTGCTTTTAGACCCTCAGGAATTTGACCTGGAGCGAGATGTGGTTAAGGAGGAACGCCGCACATCAACGGAGGATGACCCCGCGTCGGCTGTCATAGAAAATCTGCGGGCGGCCGCTTTCAAGGTGCACCCATATCACAACCCTATTATCGGCTGGATGAGCCATCTAAACTCCCTAACCGTGGAAGATCTTCGGGAATATTACCGTCGCTTCTATCATCCTGCTAATGCGGTGATCGTGATTGTGGGAGACATCGACCCTCAAGTGTGGCTGCCCAAAATTAAGGATTATTTTGAGAAAATTCCGGCGGGGATACCTCGTCAACGTAAGGCTATAGTGGAACCCCCGCAGCTTGGCGAGCGCCGGGTTCTGGTACATAAGCCGGCCCAGCTTCCCTTTGTAGCTATAGGGTATCATGTGCCTAATCTGCAACATCCCGACTCCTACCCGCTGGAATTATTACTGAACATAATTGCCGCAGGAAAAAGCTCCCGGCTCTATAAGAAATTAGTCTATGAGGAACAGATCGCCCTATATGTTTTCGGGAGCTACCGTGAAGTTAGCGCTTCATCCGAGCTGTTCAAGCTTTACGGGGGACTCCAGCCGGGGCATACCGTCCAGGAGTTTGAAGAGGTTCTCTATGCGGAACTGGAGCGGCTTAAAACAGGACTGGTATCGGAAGAAGAACTCCAGAAGGCTAAGAACCAACAGGCGGCAGCTTTTGTCTTCGGCCAGGACTCCATTTTCTACCAGGCGATGAAGATAGGCCGGCTGGAGGCTATGGGAGTAGACCATCATTACCTGGACGAATTTATTCCCAATCTTCGTAAAGTTACCCGGGAAGATATCCAAAGGGTAGCCAAAACCTATTTCACCAAAAAGAACCGCACCGCGGCGATCCTGGTACCGGAGAAGGGGATTTCCCTACAGGGGGCGGATACGCGGCAAGGAACCGCCCCGCGGCATTAGCCGCCCGGTGGAGGCCAGGCGTCGTCTCTATGTGCCGTGACCCGGCCCGTCAGGAGTAGCTGCTGATTAGGTAATAGAGAGGTGATAAGGATGACCAAGACGGCTAAAGAGAGACTAATCAGAGATATTGCCCATAAGCTGGGAAGTCTGAGAGAATACACTCTGCATGAAGTAGCTTTTTTTGTGGATTACATAGAGGAGAGGGAACAAAGGGACATACAGTTATCGCCAAAGGAGTTGGAGGAGCTAAAAAAGATTAAGCTGGAAATGAATCAGGGAGAATACCACACTCTAGAAGAACTGTAAGAACATGGCCTATGAAATTAAACTTAGCAAGCAGGCGCTAAAGTAGAGGCATGAAAATATGAGAAAATCTCCACTTTTACTTCTTTATCCCGCTTTCCTTGCCCTGACCCTGTTGCTTGCTCCTGTTCGCGTCGCAGATGCGTTACAGAAGCCGGAGCGGTTCGTGCTGGATAATGGGATGGTGATACTGCTGATGGAACGGCATGCGCTGCCTATGGTGATGGTGAACTTAAGTTTCCGTGCCGGATCGGTCTGGTCGCCACCGGGTCAGGAGGGAGTGGCGGAACTTACGGCGACCCTGCTTACCGCCGGAACTAAAACCCGCTCTGTGAAGGAAATTCCCCAGGCGATAGAATTTGTGGGAGGAGCGCTCGGCGCTTCTGCCGGTCATGATATGTTGGGGGTCAGTCTAAAAGTTCTTAAGAAAGATATCGAGTTAGGTTTTGATCTGCTCTCTGATGTAATAAAACATCCCACTTTCCCGCCGAAGGAGTTGGAACGGGAGCGACAGGAGTTTTTGGCTGAACTTGCCCGTCAGGAAGAAGAGCCGATGACAGTGGCCAGTAAAACTTTCTCGCGGTTGGTCTTTGGTCCTCATCCATATGGCCGGCCCTCTGATGGAACAAAGGAATCCCTCTCCCAAATTACCCGGGAGCAGGTTCTCCAATTTTACAAAGCTTATTTACGGCCCCAAAATGCGGTGATGGTGGTGGTAGGGGATATCACTTTGCAAGAGCTACAAGATTTATTAGACAAGTACTTCAGCGATTGGCGGGCCGGGAAACCTGAATACCCGGCGCTAACTCCCGCGCCCCCCTTGAAAAAAAGGGAGGTCAAAGTTATTCCCAAATCCATTACCCAGTCTACGGTAATCTGGGGACACCTGGGTATCTCACGCTCTAATCCGGATTTCTATGCCTTAAGTGTCGCTAATTATATTTTAGGCGGAGGCGGGTTTGCCTCAAGGCTGCTTACTCAAATCAGAGATAACATGGGGTTGGCTTATAGCGTAAGAAGCGCTTTTTATGCAAATACTTATCCGGGAAGTTTTCGGGTTAGCGCAGACGAAAAACGAGTCGGTCTCCAAAGTAGTAGAAACAATCCTGGCCGAAATCCACCGTTTTCAAAAAGAGGGTATTTCCAATGATGAACTGTCCGCCGCTAAATCTCATATTACCGGAAGTTTCCCTCTGAAACTGGACACAAACAGTAAGCTAGCCTCATATTTGGCCTCCATGGAAAACTACAAGCTGGGGATGGATTATCTGGAAAAATTCCCGGACTATATCAATGCGGTCACCAGGGAGCAAGCCCAGGCCGCGGCCCGGAAATACATAAATCCTGAAAACTACGTATTGGTCATTGTAGGCGATGTGAAGACGCCCCTGGAATAAGGGGCTTGGAAATATCCAATATACCGTTTTAGGATGAATCGTAATGTTTTTCTGTGGTGTCAGATTCTCAAATCTGACACCTCTCTGACACCTCCTAAAACCGCAGTCAGGTCTGAGGACCTGACTGCACAAAAAAACCACAAACGGTACTTTAAAATGTTCTAAGTCCCTAAGACCCTGATGTTTTATATAGGTACCGGAACAATTGGAGTAAAAAATATTGGCCATTGCTATTTGTATGTTATAGTATTTAAGGAGAATAAGTCTGAGAGAAACTTTTATTTGGAGTCGGGGCGTAGCGCAGCCTGGTTAGCGCGTCGGTTTTGGGAACCGAAGGCCGGCGGTTCGAATCCGCCCGCCCCGACCATTATTAAAGGCTTTAAGCCATTTCATATAAATCCACCGGTGACCGGTCAGTGACTGGTAATTTGGAGCTATTGACTGATTAGATTTTAATCACCTAAATCAAAATCTAGCGACTTTTGGTTATCTGAAAATAGGTTTAGGGAGGTTTGTTTCGGCGAGAAATTAGTTATTAGAAGTTCGTTTTTATAGACAAGGCTGGCATTTTCGGTATTGTTGGTACTGTAACGGACTGGCTTGGTAATTTGGATATTAAAATCTTTATATAACTCTCTTATAGACGGCGTATCATCGTAAGAGAGGATAAATTTCCCCTTAATCTCTCTCAGCACTTCAGCTAGCCTCTGATGGTCATCCTCTCCAAAATCACATTCATAACATTTTTCTTTTATTGTGCTCATATAGGGTGGGTCGCAATAAAAGAGTGTTTCCGGAGAGTCGTAACGCGGGATTAGATCATCAAAGGATAGGTTTTCGATATATATTTTCCTGAGCCGTTCTCTAATAGCGCCTAGCTGTGCAAAATCAGACTGGTATCTATGCGAGCCTTTTTTGCTATATCCATATCCCTTGGTAGGAGATGAGCCGAAGGAGTTCTTGATTAGGTAATAGAAAGAGATCGCCTTCTCTATATCATCCTTGAACCCGCCCCGCCAAAAACTTCCACATAACAGGTATGCTGGGGCATCATAACTACTATATCTTTGGCCAAAAGATGTTTGCCGCCAACCCAAGCAATAAAGGAATTCATGTTACTCCTTCCCGGCTCCCTCATTGCTACATAAATTACTTGTGCAGGCAAAAAAAATA
>QIEW01000423.1 GCA_003230535.1 bacterium | reverse complement strand
TTACGAAAAGCTTTCTGACACCTTTCTCTCCCTAATATACATCGTAGCTTCATATATGATTACCAGGGAATTCGTCAACACGACCTAGTAATAAAAACTTAATTTCTTTAGGGGATGTGGCGTTATCCTGTGAAGAAGCAGATAATTAGATCAGCGATAACCTTACAAGCCACAGGTCCAAAGGCGGAACTTGTTTGCTTATCAATGGCCCAGACCTTAGCGCACCGCTGGTGCGGACTTTTTAGGTGGCGGCAGGTTCAGGAAAACTGCCGCTCGTTCAGGCTGTCGGGTCTGAGGACCCGACAGCACATAAACTTGTTTGCTTATCAATGGCTCAGACATTACAAGCTGCTGTTGTATTTTTCCGGATGATGGGGTTGGGGACAAATTTTATGGGCTTTTCGATAATAGGAATATGTCATTAATAACCGGTATTTCCAGTTTGAGTCAAAGCGGATAATCCGTTTAAGGAGATTTCCCGGCTTATACGATTCCCTGGTAGCCCAGGCCCAGCCGTTATAAAGTTCTTCAGAGGTCATTTTTTTAGGGGTGATTACTGAATGGCAGGTATCGTAATGGTTCCAGTTGAAATCATGGGTCAGGCCATTCCTTTTCATTTCTTCATATAGTTCTGTGCCTGGGAATGGAGTAAGAATATTGTAAAACGGGGCTTCAATATTATTTTCATTTACGAAGTCCACTGTTCGCTTGAACACGCTAAGATCATCCTCATCAAAACCGAACACAAAACTCCCGATAATAGTAATGCCGCGTTTATGCAGTTCCTTGATCCCCTGGGCATATTTTTCAGGTTGATTTATACCTTTGCGCATATTTTTTATATTGGCAGGAGAAAGGCTTTCAAACCCAATAAATATATACACCCCTCCAGCGGCAGCATACAGGTCCATCAACTCCGGATATTTTGTAATATTAAATGAAGACTGCGAACCCCAGTTGATTTTCAAAGGGATCATGGCCTTAAACAGTTTTTTTGCGTATTGTAAGTTACCCGCTAAGTTGTCGTCCACAAATCCCCAATGCTCATCAGGAAATATCTTCAACTCAGAGATTACTTCTTCTACCGGACGATAGCGATAAGTGTTGCCAAAGAACTTGGTAACTGTGCAGAATTTACAGGCAAAGGGACAGCCCCGGCTGGATTGGAGAGTAGCGTAGCTGGTATACATGTCCCGGTTCAACAGCTCGCGCCGGGGAATTTCTTTATCTTTCATCGTAATGAAAGATTCGTTATGATAGATTATTCTGGACAGACCGCCGTTTTGCAGCTCCCAAAGAGCCTGTTGCCAAACACCTTCCGCTTCTCCTACAACTATAAAATCAGCATGTTTGGCCGCCTCCTCGGGTAATGCTGAAGCGTGATAACCGCCGATGGCGACCTTTACCCCTTTTGGGCGAAATTTGTCAGCCATCCTGTAGACATCGTTAATTTCGGAGGTCATGCCGGTAAATCCTACCAAATCCCAATTGCCTTCATAATCAGGCTCACCTAAACGGGCGTCATGATAAACCACTTCATGTTCATGTGGGGTCAAAGCGGCCAGAGTGGTAAGTGATAATCTGGCAATTCCGGCTTTACCACTCTTGGAAACCCGTCCAAGATAACCATTAGAATTAGGTAAAACTAGCAGGATTTTCATAAGACCAATTAATAACTCACCTTACGCAAGGATTGACAATCTACCAAAACCATAAATTATTAACCGCGGAGGACACAGAGAGCGCGGAGGATAAACCAA
>QIEW01000330.1 GCA_003230535.1 bacterium | reverse complement strand
GTCGGTCTGGATTCCTGGTCAAGCCAGGAATGACAGGCATTATAAACCCAGTTATTTACAAAATGGTGTAGTAGTCGGTTGGGCGGCCAAAGTGATGGTGGGCGATGCTGGGCTCGAACCAGCGGCTTCTACCGTGTGAAGATAGCGCTCTACCCCTGAGCTAATCGCCCGCTTATCAATAATCATTATAGCAGATTTGAATATCGTGGCGCAATAACTTACCTCTCCCCAAAATCCACCGCCAATTTGGGTTGGAGGTATATTTAGGGCGTCGGGGGAGAATAGCAAGAGTTATGGAGCCCCTTTATACCCAATTTAGTCTTCTGTTGTGACGTCTATAAGTTCTACTCGTACTGTTTTACCTTTAAGCTCGTTTATCAAAACCAGACCGACACCCGAGGCATAGTACTTATGCTCAATTTCGCCTGGCTCAAGCGGTGTCCATTCCTTAGTTTTCAGGCAGTCTTCGAAATCACCGTAGGGAACTGAGGCAGCGGCGTTCAGCCTAAGCACCTTAGCCATATCTTCGGCTACATCTTCGTAATACTCCTGCTGGTATGAATCTCCATGCTGTGGGTTTGCTTCCATTAAGATTCCGGGTTCAGCTCCATCCACTCCAGCCTCCCACGAGCCTTCATGACTCACATTACCATTTTCATGTTGCGTTGAATACTCTCCAAAGTACCAGACGTTTCCATATAAATCCTGGGCATACCAGTCATCGGTTTCCTCTTCAAGTACACCGTCAACCCATTCCATGTCTCTAACCACAGTACAGGTTATACCCAGGATTTCCTTTGTTTCGTAAGTAACGTACACCTCATTTTCCAATAAACCGTCCTCTGTTTCACCTTCATAGAAAAAAGTCGTGCCAGGGATAAAGGGCGAATACTGGTTGTCGATTTCTAAAACAAAACCAGGAAGCTCAATTGCCAAAGCGGGATCAAACAGCGCTCCCAGGATACAGATGCCCACAGCCGCAACGATTAGCCGTAAATACAATCTATCCATAATCAGTCTCCTTTCATTAAATATTGACTTCTGAATACTTCTTATATGTTACATTATTTTTCATATAAATGCAAGCATAATTTAGTCTGTTAGGAATTTCCTTTTTCAGTGTTACATGCTTTGCTAATTGTGCTTAATATACATCTTATACCAATTTGTCTTCATATGTCGTAAAATAGGCAGGGCTGTTCATTTCTATTTTCCCCATGGAAAGACATGCCGCTTTTTGCCATGTAAACCATGCTTGCCATTTTTAGGGCATACAGTATACTAAGTTCTTCTGAACGGAAACCGGTACTTTCTAAACATAATTCATATCCGCCCTTAGATTGCCGACGGTTCTTAGCAGTACACCAAGGTCTATCACATACTGATTAAGACGATGAAGCTGATTGATGCCTCCATAAAGCGCCCGGTTTCAGTAATCGTAGGGATACTGCTGGTCTCCCTGTTTGGGTACGTGTCCCTGCGGGAACTCCCTATTCAGATGAAGCCTGCCGTGGAAAAACCTATAATTACCGTCTCCACCGCCTATCCGGCCGCGGCTCCCCAGGAAGTGGAGGAGCAGGTAACTATCCCGCTGGAGGAGAAGGTTCGGACGGTGGAGAACCTCCATAAGCTTGAATCCACCTCCCGGGAAGGGTTTTCCCGAATTACCTTGGAGTTCGATTGGGGGGTTTCGATTGGGGGGTAGATAAAAATGTCGCCAGCGTTGATATCCTAAAGAAAGTCAACTTGGTGGACTTGCCTGAGGAGGTGGAAACCCCCATTATTTCCGCCGTCTCCCGTGAGGAACAGCAGCCGGTGATGTGGATTATTGTCAATAACCCCAAGATACCGCTGAATGTAGTGCGGGAGTTGGTGGATGATGTGATAAAACCGCGCATAGAGAGGTTGGTAGGGGTCGGGGATATACTTTTCTATGGCGGAGAGGAGCGGGAGATCAGAGTAGTGATCGATTATGAAGCTTTATCCGCCCGGGGAATTAGCATCCCCCAGTT
>QIEW01000229.1 GCA_003230535.1 bacterium | reverse complement strand
GCACTTCCGGGGAGGAACCCACCAATTTTAGCCCGCCCAATTCCAGGAAAAACATGTAAGGGGACGGATTAAGGCTCCGCAGCGCCCGATAGATAGCAAACGCATCGCTTCTGACCGGTCGCTCCAGCCGCTGGGATAATACCACCTGGATAACGTCTCCGGCTCTAATATATTCCTTAGCCCGGACTACAGACGCTTCAAATTCCGTCTCCGTCATATTAGAGGAAAAGCTGTCGGCTGAAGAAGCAGTTTGTTTTACCTCTAAGGGCAAATACTCTACCGGAATTTTAAGTTTCCAGATAGCAGCGTCAATCCGGGCTTGGGCTTCCCGGTAAGCCTCCCTTGGGGAGCCGAATTTATCCAAATGAGCATTATGGACGACTTTAATCTTCAGGCTGACATTGTCAAAGATCAGGAGCGTATCGGTAAACATAAACACCGCATCCGGAACCCCCAGGTCATCCACAGTCTGCTCCGGCAGTCTTTCAAAGAAACGCACCATGTCATAACCAATATAACCTACCGCCCCGCCTACAAAGCGCGGCAGCCCATCCACTTTGACCTGTCGATATTCGGACATAAGTCCTTGCAACATCTGCAAAGGGCAGCCGGGAGCTTCGGTGGTTTCTATCTGTCCATCCCGGATTACCTCCACCTTCCGGCCCCGGCAGCGGAAGATTAATGAAGGATCAGCGCCAAGAAAGGAATAACGGCCCCACTTTTCCCCTCCCTCCACACTCTCCAGGAGATAAGAATAGGTTCCCATAGTTTCTCTGCGTCCGGTATTATCCTCCCGGGTAATCTTCTTGAAAGCTGAGACCGGGGTGTCCATATCGGCCAGCAATTCAGCATAGACCGGTATCAAATTTCCTTCCTTAGCTTTAGCTTCAAACTCTGCCAATGACGGATAATAAATCATAATGATAAATTGTAGGGTTAAGGGGTTTCCGATCTTCGATGTTTCGGCTTGTCTCAAGCCGAAAGGTTTTAGGGGTAGCGTACTCCCTGTCAGAGTTTCGGCCTGAGACAGGCCGGAACATCTAAACATTAGGGAAAGGTAGTAATGTCATGGTTCCCTAACCCCTATTTTTGTAAGGCGGCGTCCAGTTTCTGTTTCAGTTTGGCTTCTGAGAGCGCCCCGATCATTTGCTCCTGGATATTACCGTCCTTGAAGATAATCAGCGTCGGTATACTGCGGATGCCATACTTATTAGCGACAGCCCGATGCTGATCTACATTTAACTTGGCTACTATCAGCCGTCCCTGATAATCCTGGGCCACCTTATCTATTACCTTTGCCATCATCCGGCAGGGGCCGCACCATTCCGCCCAAAAATCCACCAATACCGGCAGCGCGGCTTGCAAAACTTCGGGATCAAAACTATCATCGCTTACAGAAATTACAGCTTCAGACATTTTCCCCTCCTTCTTTTCTGAATAGCAAGAAACTACAAACAATAGAGCCAAAACCGGCGTGAATATTTTTATCTTTCGTCCCCATATCTTCAACATAAAAGCTGTTTTAACTCTTGAGCCGCCTCATCTACCCCTTTCCAGACTTTGGTCACAGGATAGCCCATCCGGCACAGCTTCCGATGGAGTTTCCATAGCGGCGGCAGCTTAAACCCGGCCTCTTCTATGGCCTGATCCGCCCACAGCAGCTTTTCCGTCTCTCCGCGCCATACTTGTCGGCCGTCAGCCAGCACTATCACCTGATCCGCCAGCGCCGCCGCATACCTAGCCCGCGTTGTAGACCAGACCATAGTCAAC
>QIEW01000241.1 GCA_003230535.1 bacterium | reverse complement strand
AACAACTGGGCGGCATAGAAAAGCGGCGGCAGCACCGAAAACACCACCAGCGCCAACTTGAAGTTCATCCACATCAGCGCCCCCATAATACCCAGCAGCAAAAACAGGTCTCCCAAAATGGAGACCACCCCCGAGCTGACCATCTCATTGAGTACCTCTATGTCGCCGATCAGCCTGGTCATTACTCCGCCGACAGAATGCCGATCAAAAAACTGGACGGACATGCGTTGCAGGTGGGCAAACAAATCCATCCTCAGGTCCTGCATTACCCGTTGTCCGGTATACTGCATCAGCTGAATTTGCCCGTAGCGCAAGACGAAACTGATCAGCAATATCCCGATAAACAATAAAGCGATCCAATTCAGACCGGCAAAATCCTCCTGCTGGATATACTGGTCAATAGCGACTTTAGTTAAATACGGGCCGGCCAATCCCAGTAAAGATGCTAAAAACAGCAGCCCGAGCGAGAATAACATATAATATTTATAGGGGGCGATATACTTAAGCAGCCGCATAATCTGCTGCCGGTCATAAATTTGGCCTGCTTCCTGGCCCTCATAATGGTGGTATCTCATCCTGTCTCCACCCGAATAATTCGGGACTTATAACACGCTCGGAGCTGGTCGCTTCCATAGCGAAAGTTTTCGGTAATTTGTATGAGGAGCCATTTTGTTTTTTGACCGTTATTCTATAAGTAGCTGTATCCAAATAACATCATTAATGTTTGCCGCGGATTTATGAATAAGCCGGGTCCAGTCTCTCAAGCATTAATTGGCGCTGATAAAGCTTAGCATATAGCCCCCCTTTATCCAATAACTGCTGATGGTCGCCGCTCTCGGTAATCCGGCCCTCCTCTAATACGATGATGCGGTCAGCCCACTGGACGGTGGATATCCGGTGAGAAATTATCAGGCAGGTTCTTTCCCGCACAAAAGGAAACAATTTCCGCCTTATTTTTTCCTCGGTCAGAGTGTCCACATTCGAAAAAACATCATCCAGGAGCAGGATGCGCGGTTTAGTCGCCAACGCCCGCGCCAGGGCAGTCCGCTGGCGTTGACCGCCGGACAAGGTCACCCCGCGCTCTCCGATGGGGGTGTCATACCCCTGGGGGAAGCCCTCCACTTCGTCCGCCAATTGGGAAATGGCCGCCGCTTCCCGTACCCGGGACATCTCCTTCTCCGGAAGCCCGAAGGCGATATTTTCACTGATGGTCTCGGAAAAAAGGAAGCTGTCCTGGGGTACATAACCGAGCATCCCTCTCAGTTTATCCAAAGGCATATTCATTATATCCACCCCGTCGATAAATACCTGGCCGGCAGGGGGATCGAATATCCGCGGAATTAAGTTTATCAAGCTGCTCTTGCCTGCGCCGACCGGCCCCACAATCCCTAAGCTGCTGCCCGCCTCCAGAACTAGATTAATACCTTTTAACACTTGCGGACCTGAATTGTTATAGGAAAAAAACAAGTTTCTAAATTCTATTTTACCTTTGGATGGCCGGCGCTTAGTGTCCTGCACCGAAATAATAGTCCGCTCATTATCAGAAACTTCGGGAGCCGTATTTAGGATTGTCTCAATCCGGCTTAGGGCTGCCGAGCCCCGCTGGAATAAATTTACCACCCACCCCAAGGCCATCATCGGAAAGGTCAGCATGGCCAGATAAACGCTAAAAGCAACGAAATCGCCTAAGCTGATCTCTCCGGCGATTACCTGCCGTCCTCCCCACCAGATGACAATTACCAACCCCACCCCGGATATGAGCATCATCAGCGGCAGAAAGAAGCCCCAGATATGGGCCAGTTTCATATTGCGCCTCAGATACTCCCGGTTTTTTTTGTGGAATTGATCGATCTGCGCTTCCTCCTGGACATAAGCCTGGATAATGCGGATACCGGAGAGGTTTTCCTGGACAAAGGCGCTCATTTTGGCCAGTTGAGCCTGCACCGCTTCCGAGCAATTGTATAACCTATGGGTGAGCAGCCTGACGATAAATGACAAAATAGGCAGGGGAAGCAAGGCCAGCAGGGCCAGCTTCCATTCGAGATAAAACATCAGCCCGGCCGTGCAGAAAAACAGTAAAACCGTACTCATCAAATGCATGACGCCAGGCCCCAATACCATCCGTACCGCATTCAGGTCGTTGGTCAGGCGGGACATGATGTCGCCGGTCCTGGCGCTAATAAAATAAGCCCGAGGGAGCCTTTGCAGATGAGCGAGGATATCATTGCGGAAGTCATATTCTATCCGCCGTGAGGCGCCGATTAAGGTCAGGCGCATGAAGTAGCGGCAGATACCTTGGATAATGGTTACTCCAAAGATTAGGGCGGCGTATTTTAACAACAATCCAGGTTCGGCCGGTCCTTTTAGGCTGTCAACGGCATATTTTAAGAGCATTGGAGCTATCAGGCTTACAGTATTTGTGAGCAATAAAAATACCAGCCCTAC